>NZ_JBXAYL010000005.1:0-189394 GCF_056783195.1 Salicola sp. AFF1 | reverse complement strand
TGTCTTCCCCTCAGTCGGGGTGACGCCACCTTCTTGCAGGTGGCCGGGTTTGCCGGCTTCGCCGGGCAAACAAAAAACCCCGGCCGCAGCCGGGGTTTGGCGTCATACAGCGGATGGCTCAGTTGTTCAGGTATGCCCAGTCAAAGTACTCGTGCAGGCTCTCGACCAGCGACTGCTCATACGCATGGGTCAGCTCAAACAAAAGACGGCTGCCGGTTGCTCGTTTCATGGGTCACCTCCTGCGATGCTGTTAAGGGCGAGACCGGGAAGCGCACCCTGTTCTACCCCCGCGACGAATGCGCTCCCGGCCTCGTGCCCTGTAAGGAGCATATTGCATGCCACCCTTAGACAGCCCCCACAACCCATTGTTTATAGGGACCATTCCAGATCTACCCGAGCTCAGCTCGGGCGCAGGCCTGCACTTCCCTTGCGCACCCATCGTCTCGGCTGCCCCGGGACGGGGCGACGGCTGCCTTCACTGGATATCCGCCCCGACCCGGACAATTTTCATCGTGTTCGTGCCACCCTGGGCATTCACATAGTCCCCCTTGGTGATCACGACCCGGTCACCCTCTTCCACCACGCCCCGGCGCACCAACTCCGAGACCGCCAATGCGTTCGTCTGCTCATTGGGAATCTCGAGGGTATCAAAGGGCACCGTCTGGACGCCGCGCAACAGGACCACACGATGCTGGGTGGCATGATGTCTGGAAAAAGCGAAGATGGGCAGGCTTGATTTGATCCGGGACATCAACCGGGGCGTTGCCCCGGACTCCGTCATACAGATGATCGCCGTAACGCCTTCAAGATGATTGGCCGCGTACATGGCGGATAACGCAACGGCCTCGTCCACGTGCTCCATGGCTTCATGGATACGATGCTGTGACTGGCGCATGGAGGGATGCTTCTCGGCGCCCAGGCAGATGCGCACCATCGACTCCACCGCCTCTACGGGATAGTCACCCACCGCGGTTTCAGCAGACAGCATGACGGCATCCGTGTAGTCCATGACCGCGTTGGCCACGTCGGAAACTTCCGCACGCGTCGGCATGGGACTGGTGATCATGGACTCCATCATCTGGGTGGCGGTAATAACACTGCGGTTCAACACCCGGGCACGATGGATAATGTGCTTCTGGACACCGACCAGCTCGGCATCACCGATTTCCACCGCGAGATCGCCCCTCGCCACCATGACCACATCGGATGCCTCGATGACCCCGTCGAGCGCCGCCTCGTCATGGGCCAGCTCGGCGCGCTCAATCTTGGCAACCAGGCCAGCCTCGGAGCCGGCTTCTTTCAAAAGCCGGCGCGCCGTGTGCAGATCCTCGGCACTGCGCACGAAGGACACCGCCACATAGTCGGCCCCCAGACGGGCGGCCGTCACAATATCCTCCTTGTCCTTATCCGTAAGCGCATTGGCGGACAGTCCCCCGCCCCGCTTGTTCAGTCCCTTGTTATCGGAAAGAACGCCGCCGACCAGAACCCGGGAGGTGATGCTGCTATCGCCAACCGCGACCACCTCCATTTCAATCGCCCCATCATCCAGAACCAGCACATCCCCGGGCGCTACATCATCAACCAGCTGTTCGTAGTCGATGCCCACCTGGTGGCTGGTACCGGCGTCCTTGGGCATGGCCGCATCCAGCACGAATTCCTGGCCCGCTGTCAGGGTGACCTTGTTCTCCCTGAATCCGGAAATCCGCAGCTTCGGGCCCTGAAGATCCGCCAGCAGGGCGACGAAGCGCCCCTGGGCAGAAGCCGCCTCCCGCACCCGCCCGACCCGGTCGATATGCTCCTGGGCACTGCCATGGGAGAAGTTGAGCCGAGTCACATCGACCCCCGCCCCTATAATCGCGGCCAGCGATTCGGCCGAGTCCGTGGAGGGGCCGAGTGTTGAGACTATCTTGGTGCGCCTGAGCATTGAGCTGGTCCTATCGTTACTGGCTTGCCTTCATCAGGGCAACGGCGTTGTCGAGCATCCGCGTCGAAAAGCCCCATTCATTGTCGTACCACGCCATTACCTTAACGTGCCTGCCAATGACACGGGTATGGTTGGCATCAAACACACTGGAAAGAACGCTGTGATTGAAATCGACACTTACCAGTTTCTCATCATTGAACCCGAGCACCGAACTGTTGGCGGCAGCCTGGCGAAGGATCTCATTGACCTCTTCCGTTGTGGTCTCACGCTTACCAACGAGCCCCAGGTCCACCAGTGACACATTGATGGTCGGAACCCGGACCGCGAGGCCGTCAAGCTTGCCTGCCAGAGACGGAATGACTTTGCCAATGGAAGCTGCCGCCCCCGTTTGCGTCGGTATCATGGAATGGGTAGCGGACCTGGCCCGGTAGATATCCTTGTGATAGACATCGCTCAGGTTCTGGTCGTTGGTATAGGAATGCACCGTGGTCATGAGCCCACTTTCAATACCAATGGCATGTTCCAATGCCTCAACGACGGGCGCGAGACAGTTGGTTGTGCAGGAGGCGTTTGAAATAACCTCGTGGCTGGCATCCAGCACATGGTCATTGACGCCATGGACCACGGTCGCGTCCGGGTCCGGCGAAGGCGCCGAGATCACCACCTTTCGGGCCCCGGCACGGAGATGCGCAGCAGCCTGCTCACGCTTGGTGAACAGCCCGGTACACTCGAGCACCACATCCACGTGGTACGTCTGCCAGGGCAACGCGTCGGGATCCTTAAGGGCACTCACGGCAATGCGGTCCCCATTGACGGTCATGGATTCCGCATCATGGTTGACAACGCCCTCGAAACGGCCATGCACCGTGTCGTACTTGAGAAGGTGGGCGTTGGTTTCAGCATCGCCAAGGTCATTGATCGCGACAACCTGGACCTGATCCCGATACCCATTTTCATACAGTGAGCGCAGCACGTTACGGCCGATCCGACCAAAGCCGTTGATTGCGATACGGATACTCATTGCTCAACTCCTATTCCGGTTACTGGCTGACCTTCCGCCGTCTCTCGCGCCGCATCCCGCGCCAGGTCTGCAGAGCCACCGGGACAACACCCCTTGATGGCGCGCGTTAACGATGCATCGATTTTCGCTAAAACAACGGTAGACCCTACTCGTCAGTTCGTCAACGAAAACCGAAAAATTGTGAACATAAAGCAATAAACACTACAAATCAGACACCTAAGAACACAAAGCTCCTTATAAGAGGCCAAAGACACCAAACATACCGAGCGTTTTCGACCACAAAACTTTCCTTTCCCGCAAACAGAGACTACTATTTTCAAATGCGAACTGACACTCTCCCCAAGACAGGGTTATTCCTGCTCAGTTCGTTGTTGAAAATGCCGGTTATGCCCTTTCCGACCCTGGCAAAGGCGGACGGCTCGGCAGGATTAAGCACAAACAACAACAGGAAAGCATCATGATCGAACCGAAAAACCCAACGCATACACGCACAAACCGCTCATTTCGCAAGACATCCCTGGCCGCAGCGCTTTCGCTGATGGCGGGAGGCATGGCCTCACCCGCAATGGCCGGGCTGTCCTACGAAACCGAGGATGGATGGACGCTCGGAGCCAGTGGCTATATCCCAGTATTCCTTGTTGCCGAGGATGAAGAGGGTGGAGACACGAATGTGGGGGTGGGATCCGGTTTCAATCCGGCAAGCCTTAACCTCACGTTCTCTGCGCCAACACAGAACGGCCTGGATGTTTCCGGACACCTTCAGCTCAACAATCACATGGGGATCGGCGGCAACAACACCAACGGGTTTGGCAGCCGTATTGCCAAGATCAACGTAGCGGGTGACTTCGGTACCGTCAGCATCGGTCAGGGCTTCGGCCTGGTGGGCACTCCGGCTATCGGCGACGAAGGCAGCGCATTGGGTGTCGGAATCATGCCCACCCAGGGGGTCGACTCCCTTGCCACGAACGGCCGTATCGGCGTCGGTTACAAGTATGCGGACTTCCGGCCCCGGGTCGCCTATTTCTCGCCGCGCAGTGGCGGCTTTCAACTCGCTGTCGCGGCGATTGATCCGGATAGCGGAACCGCTGCCGCCGGTACCGCAAGCACCAGGGAGACCCCCCGCATCGAGTACCGAGCGGACTATGCTGGCAACAACTTCAGCCTCTGGACCAGCGGCGGCTTCCAGAACGCCGATGACGTAGGCGGCGCGGGCGGTGACAGCACGACCATGTCGACCGTCGACCTCGGGGGCTCACTCAGTGCTGGCAATTTCAATGCTCGTGCCAACTACTCCATCAGTGAGAATACAAGCGCGGTCATCTTCACGACCGCCCAGGATGAGGAGTACCAGCAGTGGTACGTTGAGGGCAGTTTTGAGGCCGGCATCCATACCGTCGGTGCCAGTTATGGTGAGGGCGAGGAAGACAGTGCCAGCGGTGCCAACGAGCTGACAATGGTATTCTCCCGTCACCGCGTTACTGACCAGTTAACCTTCATGGTTGAACTGCAGGATTACGTTGGCGAAGGTGGCGGCGCCCTCATGCCTCAGCGGGAGTACACAGCGTTGATCCTGGGGTCGCAGTTTAATTTCTGAACGGCCCGCCTTATCTTTCCCTGTAGAACCCGCGGTCGAGGTCGCGGGTTCTACAGGAAGATGATGGCTGCAAAGCGTTCAGCGACCATACGCCCGCTATGGGTTCAAGCGCTACGGTGAGGCACCGTAACGCCTTCCATCACCTCACTCTGGTGGTCGCTTAGGTAGCGTTCAAGACTGGCAACGTCCTGTCTGGAGGCATACAGGCCCTGCTTGGTGCGACGCCAGAGAATGTCCTCTGACGTCAGTGCCCACTCCTGGTCAACCAGGTAATCCACCTCGGCAGCATAGAGGTTGCCAGCAAACCTGGCGCCCAGATCATCCATCCGCTTGCAGCCGCGCAACACCTTATAGGAGAAGGTACCGTAGGTTCGAACGAAACGCCTGATCAGAGTCTCCTTGAGCCACGGAAAGTCGCGCCTGAGCTGGCGCTCAAGCGTCTCGTGATCCGTAAAGTCCCCACCCGGCAAAGGGGCTGTCCGGGTCCAGGCACCACCCGCCTCCGGGAAGAACTGGCACAGCTTGTTGGTCGCCGCCTCCGCGAGCTTTCTATAGGTCGTAAGCTTGCCACCAAAAACCGAGATCAAAGGCGCCCGGTCCTCCTCCTGGCTCACCTCAAAGCTGTAATCCCTGGAAGCTTTTTTCGCATCGCCCTCTTCATCGTCCATCAGCGGGCGCACGCCGGAGTACGACCACACAACATCGTCGGCACTCAGCTGGTGTTTAAAGTGGTCGTTAACAATCGCCAGGAGATACTCGGTTTCTTCCTCCGAGATTGTGGCTCGCCTGGGGTCGCCCTCAAATTCAACATCCGTGGTCCCCACCAGCGAGAATTCATCCTCGTAAGGAATCACAAACACGATACGGTCATCTTCATTCTGAAGGATGTACGCCTCGTCCTCCCTGTTGAGTCGAGGAACCACAATGTGGCTGCCCTTCACCATACGGATGGTTTTCGGAGCGGACATCCCCAGGGCATCCCCGAAAAGATTGCTCACCCATGGTCCCGCCGCATTGATGATCGCCTTGGCTGAGACCTCCCGATCCGTATCGCGCTGCAGGTCACGCAGTGTGACCCGCCATTCATCCTGGCCACGCTCCGCGTTCACGCACTTGGTCCGGGTCAGCACGCTGGCCCCGCATTCTTCCGCCTTCTTGGCCGCCAGCACCACCAACCGGGCATCATCAGCCCAGCCATCGGAATACTCAAAGCCCTTCTCAATATCCGGTTTCAAAGGGTCCGAGCTTTCGAACCTGATGGAACGGGAACCCGGCAGCATTTCCCGCTTGGCGAGATGGTCGTAGAGAAACAGCCCGGCACGGATCATCCAGGCAGGCCGCAGGTGGGAACGGTGCGGCAAACGGAAACGCAACGGCCACATGATATGGGGCGCATTGCGCAACAGGGATTCGCGCTCTCCCAATGCTTCGCGCACGAGCCGGAATTCATAATGCTCAAGATACCGGAGGCCACCGTGGATCAGCTTGCTGCTGCTTGACGAGGTTGCGGACGCGAGGTCATCCATCTCACAAAGCAGGACCTTCAGGCCCCGACCCGCTGCATCCATGGCGATACCAGCGCCATTAACGCCGCCCCCCACGACAACAACATCGAAGCTTTCGTGGTCTGCGTTCATTATTGACTGCCTCCTGACGTAATTCGAAAGGATCCTCGGGCCTCACGGTCACGTTCCAGTCCCGGGATCGGATCACGGTCAGTATGCGAAAGCACTCGGTATTCGTAAAGGAAAATTAAGAAAAAATCCGAAAACGATGAAGCGAAAGGAGGTCCAGTAATGAAGCAGACCGAAAACTGGCGGGTTACACGATACGCAGATCCACGTGGTGCTCGGTCAGAAGCTGGCGGATCTCAACAGGGGGTTCGTTGTCCGTAAACAGGTAGTCAGCCTGGGTAATGTTGCCAAGCCGGACCATCGCTTTTCGACCGAACTTCGACTGGTCCGCCGCCAACAGTACCTGCGCCGAGTTGGCAATGATCGACTGGGCGACACGCACTTCCCGGTAGTCGAAATCGAGCAGCGAGCCATCGCTGTGGATACCACTGATGCCGATGATTCCAAAATCCATCTTGAACTGGTTGATGAAATCCCGGGTGGCCTCCCCAACGATCCCGCCGTCGCGATTCCGGACCTCTCCCCCGGCGATAATGACGTGACAGTCCTCTTTCGCCGACAGGATAGAGGCAACATGGAGATTGTTGGTGACAACCTGGAGGTTGTTCCGCTTCAGCAGCGCCTTTGCGATGGTTTCGGTGGTGGTCCCGATGTTGATGAACATGGAGGCATTGTCGGGAATCAGCTCGACAATCGCCTCGGCCATACGCTCCTTGGCCTCCAGGTCCATGATCTTGCGGGTCTGGTAGGACGTGTTGACCGTGCTTGAATCAATGCCCGCACCCCCGTGATGCCGCCGCAGTGTCTTCTTTTTTGCCAGTTCATTGAGATCCCTGCGGATTGTCTGCGGCGTCACATTGAACTGCTCCACAAGCTGCTCGGTGGTCACAAATCCATTCTTCTGGATCAGTTCCATGATCAGGTCCTGCCGGCGACGCTGTGCCATTGAAGCCACCTCTAGTCATATCTCGCATTCAGTCGACCGATAAAAACTCTAACGATCCGTTTTCACTCGCAACAGTCTAGCGCCTCTAAACTTCAATTTCAGCAGCTTGGCCGTCAGCGCCCAACCAAATGTGCGCTAACGAAAAGGGTTCTGGACTTTTACGTTCATAAACGCAAAAATAAACCAAAACAAGAAAGCGGAGTCCGTGCCATATGAGCCAGTACCTACTATCCATAGACCAGGGCACCACCAGTTCCCGGGCCATCCTCTTCAACCTTCAGGGCAATATCCTGGCAACGCGCCAACAGGAGTTTGACCAGCATTTTCCCAGCAGTGGCTGGGTCGAACACGACCCCGAGGACATCTGGAAATCGGTTCAGAACACCGTCAACGAGGTCGTTGAGGAAGAAGCGACCCCGGCCAGTGAAGTGGTGGCCGCAGGCATAACCAACCAGCGGGAAACCACCGTTATATGGGACCGGGCAACTGGCGAGCCGGTGTATAACGCCATTGTCTGGCAGGACCGCCGGACCGCCTCCTACTGTGAATCGTTAAAAGCTGAGGGACTGGAGCCATGGGTGGCAAGCAAGACCGGCCTCCTGCTCGACCCCTACTTCTCGGCGGCCAAGATTGTCTGGGTACTCGATAACGTGAGCGGTGCCAGGGAAAAGGCGGAACGCGGCGAACTGGCATTCGGCACGGTTGACAGCTTCCTGCTTTGGCGCCTGACCGGTGGGCGTGAGCATCGTACCGATGCCACCAACGCGAGCAGAACCCTGCTCTTCAACATCCATACCCAGGAGTGGGACCCCGAACTGCTGGAGCTCTTCAACATACCAGCATCGCTTTTGCCGCAGGTCATGGATTCCGCCGATGATTTTGGCGTGATCTCCGAGGCCGAAGCGGTCAAGGGGACCCCTGTCCTGGGCGCCGTGGGTGACCAACAGGCTGCGATGGTGGGCCAGACCTGCTTTCAAGCCGGCATGGCCAAGAGCACCTATGGCACGGGCTGCTTTCTCATGCTCAATACCGGATCCAAGGCTCTGCTCTCCGAGCACCGCCTACTGACCACCGTTGCCTACCGCTTGAACGGCAAGCCAACCTATGCGCTTGAGGGCAGTATCTTTATCGCCGGTGCCACCATCCAATGGTTGCGGGACGGGCTGAGGTTGATCCGGGATGCCTGCGAGACAGAACCTTTGGCCGAAGGCACACCGGTTGATCATGGTGTTTACCTGGTACCGGCTTTCACGGGTCTCGGCGCCCCCCACTGGGACCCGAACGCCCGGGGCGCGATTCTGGGCCTTACCCGCGATACCGGTATCAAGGAAATCGTAACCGCAGGATTGCAGTCCGTGTGTTACCAGACCAAAGACTTGCAGAAAACGATGGAGAAAGACGGTATACGCCCTGTCACCCTGCGGGTTGATGGCGGAATGGTGGTCAACAATTGGGTGCTGCAGTTTCTGGCTGACATTCTTGGCGCGCGCGTTGACCGCCCTTCCCTCATAGAAACCACGGCACTGGGGGCGGCTTACCTGGCAGGCCTTCAAGCGGGCGTTTACAGTTCGCTCGAAGAACTGGCCGATTTATGGCATTGCGATCGCACCTTCGAGCCTGTCATGACCAAGGAAAAGCGCGACCACCTCTATGCCGGCTGGCTCCGCGCCATCAATAAACTCTGACGCTTACGGACCTAGCGCACCCCCAACTCCCGTAACCGTTTATACAGCGTATTCCGGCTGATCCCCAGCTCTCTGGCAGTCCGGGATACGTTACCTTTAGACCTCTGATAAAGATCCAGTATTCTACCGGTACCGTCCATGCCCCATTCCTTGCGGCCCCAATCCAGCCCCGCCTCGTCAGCAGCGGTCTCCCTGGCCGCCTCATGCGCCACCCCTGCCGGCGATGGATCGTTCTGCGCCTGCTGTTCCAGCCCAGCCAGAAACTCCGTGGGCAGATGCCAGCCCCGTACATCGTCACCGTCGGCAATGGCAATGGCAACTTTGAGGACATTGACCAATTGCCGGATATTCCCCGGCCAGGGATGATGCTCCAGAGTGGCGAGCACCTCAGGGCATAGGGTCGTCGCCTGCCCTGGCTCACGGTACTGCCAATAGAGCCGCTGGATCAGTTCCCGCTTATCCATGCGCTTGCGCAACGCTGGCAGCTCAACACTCAACCCATTAACACGGTAATAGAGATCCGCCCTGAACCGCCCCGCCTCAATCTGGGAGGCTAGGTTCCTGTTGCTCGCCGTCACCAACAGCAGGTCCACCGGAACGTTATAGGTAGCCCCCACCGGTGTAACCTCCCGCTCCTGCAGCACACGAAGCAACCGTGACTGGGCGGAAACCGGCATTTCTCCGATTTCGTCCAGAAAGAGGATCCCCTTATCCGCCTTGCGGATGAAGCCCAGGGCCCCTTGGGAGCGTGCCCCCGTAAAAGCCCCCGACTCATACCCAAACAGCTCAGACTCCACCAATTCGGGCGGGATGGCCGCGCAGTTCACGGAAATAAGCGGCTGGTCCCGGCGATGACTGGCGTGATGCAGGGCTTTCACCATGACCTCCTTGCCGACACCGGTCTCGCCACCGATCAGAACCGGCACACCCCGCTCCAGAACCTTGGAGGCCTGGTCGAAGCTCCGGCGGACGGCCGGGTCCCCATACTCAAGCCGCAGCTCACCCTCGTTGTCAGCCAGCTGCCGGGGCTGCCCCCCCCCACTGGCGACCGCTTCCGTATCCACTGGGCTGGAGCCGGGGCGCTTGATCCGCGCACTCAACCGCACCCTGCTCCGGGTAACCAGCTGTATGGGAACATCAGCGGGTTGCCCAAGAATCCCGTCGCAGCTGCTGGTGAAAAGCGCATCCAGGGCCACCTGAAACGTCTGGACACCAAGCAGCTGATCGGCCCGCTGATTACTGGAGATAACCCGCCCGGTCTCATCGCACACCAGAAGGCCGGACCAGGGGCTATCGAAGTTATCCGCTGTCGTATTCAACGTGATCAGGAAATAGACGCCCTCGAATTGCCGGCGGATCAAACGGTTTTCAACAGACTGGGAAAGCAGCCTGACCGCCCCCAGCGTGTGAGCCTCCGGGAGATAGGCATCGCTGAAAACACTCAGAACGCCAGCCAACGCCTTCTGGGCGTCGAAAATCGGGGCGGCAGAGCCAACCAGGCGGCGGTTGGCTTTGAGGAAATGCTCGGTCCGCTGGACCTGGATGGGGGCGGAAGTAGCAACAGCGGTACCAATTGAGTTGGTCCCGGTTACCCGCTCCTGCCAGTTGGTGCCACGCTGGAAGCGGGGCTTAAGCTTCTTGTCAGCCATCCGCCCGCTGCCCCAGGATCCCAGGACAGTGGCATTGCGGTCCGCCAGAACCACCAGGCAACGACTGCTTGAGAACACCTCGCTCTGATTGGGGAGAACCTCCATTTCCGTCACCGCCATGAGCTCGGTCTCCGAGCGCTCTGGCTGTACCAGGAACGCGGCATCAGAAGCGTGTGGCTCTTGTTCCTGGTCAAGGCCATAATCCAAACACCGCTCCCAGGAGTCCAGGATCTCGCGCCGGAACCCTGCTGATTCCTCCTTGTCCATGCCACCAGCTGCCTCTGTTCGTTTGTTGTTCTTGTCACGTCATTCGTACTGAACGGTTCAATCATCCGTTCAATACCTGTTCAGGTCAATGTTCAACCCCACCGATCAAGCATGAAACGAACATCTTTATGTTTCAAAAAGAAAACACAAGAAGCCCTGAAGCTTCCATGACACCCCTTGCGGGAGCCCCTGGTGCGCCGGAATGGCGCCAAGGAGCGCCGCACGCAGCAAGGCAGCTGGCTGGAACAGGGGATTCGTTTTTTCGCACCAAACGAACTAAGCTTCCCGCATGAGCACAAGCGATCAGAAGACCGCGTCCCACCGTTGAGGGGGTCAGCATCAGCCCCCCCCCAGCGGTCTTGGTTACGCCTGGCTCAAGGACAATTCACGGAGGTTCGAGCATGTACAACAAAAACAAGCACCAGTTAACCCTGCTTCCCCCGGCCGTAATAGGCATTCTCACTATGGCCCTTAGCCTGCATGCCACAGCCGACCAATTCCTGTGGGCCACGCAAAAGTGGGTGGACCAGCATTTCGAGCGTTCCACCCTGACCAGGGCCGAGCAGATCGAGGAGTTGAAATGGTTCACGGAAGCGGCAAAGCCCTTGCGGGGCATGGAAATCACGGTCGTATCAGAGACGATCGCCACCCATCAGTACGAATCCAGGGTGCTGGCCAAAGCGTTTTCTGAAATCACCGGAATCCAGGTCAACCATGTCCTGAAGCCGGAAGGCGAAGTGATCGAAACGCTCCAGACCCAGATGCAGACCGACCGGAACCTCTATGACGGCTACATCAACGACTCCGATCTCATCGGGACCCATTACCGCTCCGGCAAGGTTGTCCCCATCGACGATCTGATGAGAGGGAAAGGGGCTCGCTATACGTTGCCCACACTGGACCTTGATGACTTCATTGGCCTGTCCTTTACGACAGGCCCGGACGGCACCCTGTACCAGCTGCCCGACCAGCAGTTCGCCAACCTTTACTGGTTCCGCGCTGACTGGTTCGCCCGCGATGATCTCCAGAAACGGTTCAAGGAACTCTACGGCTATGAGCTGGGGGTTCCCAGGAACTGGTCAGCCTACGAGGACATCGCCGAATTTTTCACCGAGGACGTCAAGGAGATCAACGGTGAGCCCGTATACGGGCACATGGACTACGGCAAGAAACATCCGTCGCTCGGGTGGCGTTTCACCGATGCCTGGTTTTCCATGGCAGGCGCGGGAGACAAAGGGCTACCCAATGGGACGCCAGTGGACGAATGGGGCGTGCGCGTTGACGATTGCCACCCCGTTGGCGCCAGCGTTGGCCGTGGCGGCGCCACCAACGGCCCCGCAGCCGTTTACGCGATGCGGAAATACGTTAACTGGCTGCACCAGTACGCGCCTCCTGAAGCCCAGGAGATGACGTTTTCCGAAGCAGGGCCGGTCCCCGGAAAGGGCAACATTGCACAGCAGATTTTCTGGTATACCGCCTTTACTGAAAGCATGCTCAAGAACGACCTGCCGGTGGTGAACCGGGATGGCACCCCCAAATGGCGCATGGCGCCGTCCCCTCGCGGCCCCTACTGGGAAGAGGGCATGAAGCTCGGCTACCAGGACGTCGGTGCCTGGACCTTCTTCAAGTCAACGCCCAGAAAACGCCGCCTGGCCGCCTGGCTCTACGCCCAGTTCACAGTCGCCAAGTCCGTGTCACTGGAAAAAACGCTGGCAGGGCTGACCCCGATCCGAAAGTCTGACATCCATTCCGATGTGATGACCGAAATGGCCCCGAAACTGGGCGGCCTGGTGGAATTCTATCGCAGCCCCACCAGGAATCAGTGGACGCCCACCGGGACCAATATCCCGGATTACCCCAAGCTGGCACAGCTCTGGTGGCAGTACATCGGCCGTGCCGCCCAGGGCGAGGCCACCCCCAAGGAAGCCCTGGATGGACTGGCGCAAGCCCTGGACCGGATGCTCAACCGCCTGGACCGGGGCGAGCGGATCGAGCACTGCAAGCCCAAGCTCAATGAGGACGGCAACGCCCGCTACTGGCTGACCCAGCCGGGCGCTCCCAAACCATTACTCGAAAACGAAAAGCCGCCAGGCAAGACCGTCCCCTACCAGGAGCTCCTGGAAACCTGGGAGGAGGCCCGCTAACGACACGCCTCCCTGAGCCGCCTTGCCCCCGCTTGCCGGGAGAGCGCGCCGGCGCTCCCCCGGCAGAGCTCCCTCAAATGAAGCGCGGTATTACGCCTGTTTTTTCCGCACGTCTGCACGACGCCACGGTGTTTGAAAAAGCCAGGCCTGTTCAACAATCCGTTGCAGGGTTGTTCAAAAATCTGTTCAAAATGAACAACTGCTCCCAAACGAACCCACGAAAGCTTCATTCGAAAACCGCGAAACCGACCCAAAATCCCTTCACTGCCAGATGCCTGAATATGTCTATGCGGGAATCTCGAAAAAGCCGGTACAGATCTTGCCCCTTCCACCTCGCAAGCGACTATCCAAGGCACTCCTGACAGCCATTGTGCCGAGGATACCTCTGCCACAAGAACAAGAAGGAAAACGTATGTCCCTAACACTGGAGAACCTCTCCCGTAAGGTCGATGGTGTCGATCACATACGGGAGGCGAACCTGACCTTTGAGGCCGGGTCCTTCAACGTCCTGCTTGGGCGGACGCTCTCTGGCAAGACGTCACTGATGCGCTTGATGGCTGGGCTGGATAAGCCCACCAGCGGCCGCCTGATCTACAACGGCAAGGATGTCACGGGCCAGTCGGTTCAAAAACGCAACATCTCGATGATCTATCAGCAGTTCATCAACTACCCGACCCTGACGGTCTACGACAATATTGCCTCGCCCCTGCGCCTTGCCAGGATGCCAACCGACGAGATCGACCGCCGGGTCAAGGAAACCGCCGCGATGCTGCGTATTGATACGCTGCTCAAGCGCTATCCCCTGGAGCTATCGGGAGGGCAGCAGCAGCGTACGGCCATGGCCAGGGCGCTGGTTAAGGACGCCACCCTTGTGCTGTTCGATGAACCCCTGGTCAACCTGGACTACAAGCTGCGCGAGGAATTGCGTTCGGAGCTGCGGGAGCTGTTCAAGGAGCGCAACTGCATCGCGGTCTATGCCACCACCGAGGCGAACGAGGCGCTGGCACTGAGCGGCACGACCACCCTGCTGCACGAAGGGCGGGTTGTTCAGAGCGGGCCGGTAATGGGGGTTTACCGGGCACCGGTCAATACCCTTGCCGCGCAGCTTTTCAGCGAGCCCCCCATGAACATGATCCATGGTCGCGTCACGGAGACCGAGGTCACGTTTGATCAGTACTCCCATCACGCGCTCACCCAGGACCTGGCGAAACTGCCACCCGGGGACTACTGGTTTGGTATCCGACCCAGCCACACCGCACTGGCTCCCATCAACGATGACGACCTGGAGATGGCCATGGAAGTTGAGCTGAGCGAGATCAGCGGCTCTGAAACCTTCATGCATGTCCAGAACCGCCACTTTGAGATGGTGCTTCAACTGCTGGGGGTTCACCGCTATGAGGAAGGCGCCCCGATCAAGGTCTACCTCCCCATCAACAAACTCTTTGTGTTTGATAGCGATGAAGACCTGGTGCACACGCCATCCGCAATCACAGGAGGGAGCGCCTGATGGCTGAAATACAGCTCAATTCACTGGCCCACAGCTACAGCGCGACGCCCCAGGGGCCGGAGGACTACGCCATCCGCCAGCTGAACCACGTCTGGGAACAGGGCGGGGCTTACGCCCTACTGGGGCCATCCGGCTGCGGCAAGAGCACCATGCTCAACATCATCTCGGGGTTGGTTAAGCCCTCGGAAGGCGATGTGCTCTTTGATGGCACCCGGGTTAACGAGCGCTCGCCCCGGGATCGCAACATCGCGCAGGTTTTCCAGTTCCCGGTCATCTACGACTCCATGACCGTGTTCAACAACCTCGCCTTCCCTCTCAGAAACAGCGGTGTTCCCACTTCCAAGATCAATGCGCGCGTGCACGAGATGGCGGAGGTGCTTGAGCTCCAGGAAAAGCTCTACAAGAAGGCCAAGAACCTGGGGGCGGATGAAAAGCAGAAGGTCTCCATGGGGCGCGGCCTGGTTCGTGACGACGTCTCGGCCATCCTTTTCGATGAGCCGCTGACGGTGATCGACCCCCAGATGAAGTGGAAACTGCGGCGCAAGCTCAAACAGATCCATGAGCGATTCAACATCACCATGGTCTATGTCACCCACGACCAGCTGGAAGCCGCCACCTTCGCCGACAAGATCGCGGTCATGTACGACGGGCAGATTGTTCAGTTTGGATCGCCCACGGAACTGTTCGAGGAACCCAACCACACCTTCGTTGGTTTTTTCATTGGCAGCCCTGGCATGAACCTGGTCGAGGTCGCTCCCTGCGAACAGGGGGTCTGCTTTGGCGAAACCACACTGCCCCTGCCGGCCTGGCAGGTGGAACACCTCCAGCGCATCCAGTCCGACAACATCAAAGTGGGCATCCGGCCGGAATTCGTTCAGCTGTCCCTTATTCCCTCGGACGACACCTACGAAGCAACGGTCAGCCATGTGGAAGATCTGGGCACCTACAAGATGGTCACGGTTCAGCTTGACGCCACGGCCATGAAGGTTCGTCAGGACGAAGAGTTCGACGTCTCCATCGGTGAGAGTGTCCATCTCTCATTTCCCAGCCAATGGCTGAAGCTGTACGTGGATGAATTTCTGGTTCAGGAGCAGCAGCGATGAAAAAAGTCCCGAATAACCACGCCTGGTGGCTGGTACTGCCTGTATTCCTTCTGGTCGCCTTCACAGCCATTATCCCGCTCATGACCGTGGTCAACTACTCCGTACAGGACATCTTCGGCCCCGGTCAGGCCTACTTTGTCGGGACCGAGTGGTTCCGCGAGGTACTTGCCAGTGAGCGCCTGCAGGATTCGCTGGTGCGCCAGTTCATCTTCTCCGGCGCCGTGCTGGCGATCCAGATTCCGCTGGGCATCGGCATCGCGCTGATGATGCCCCAGTCCGGGATCCGGGCCTCCCTGTGTCTGATCCTGATCGCCATTCCCCTGCTGATCCCCTGGAACGTGGTCGGCACCATCTGGCAGATCTTCGGACGCGAGGACATTGGCCTGTTCGGAGCCGGACTGAATACCTTCTTCGACTACAACTACACCGGCGACAGCATCGACGCCTGGTTCACCGTTCTGCTGATGGACGTCTGGCACTGGACACCGCTGGTCGCGCTGCTCTGCTACTCCGGCCTGCGCGCCATCCCGGAAGCGTTCTACCAGGCGGCGGAGGTCGACCGCGCCTCGAAATGGGCCATTTTCCGCTACATCCAGCTTCCACGGCTCAAGAGCGTTCTGATCATCGCGATCCTGCTGCGGTTCATGGACAGCTTCATGATCTACATCGAGCCCTTCGTTCTCACCGGCGGCGGGCCAGGCAGCTCAACCACCTTCCTGAGCCAGACCCTGACCAACATGGCCATCGGCCAGTTCGACCTGGGACGGGCCGCCGCCTTCTCGTTGATCTATTTCCTGATCATATTGCTCATCTCTTGGGTGTTCTTTACGGCCATTACCCAAGACGAAAAAGAACAATAAAAAGGAGATTCCCATGCAACAGACACGTGCCAAGAACATCGGCATTACCCTGCTGATCCTGCTCTGGCTGATGCCGGTCTACTGGTTGCTGAACATGTCGTTCAAGACCAACCAGGAGATCACCGGCAGTCTTACCCTGTGGCCGCACGACTTCACGCTGGCCAACTACGCCGTGATCTTTTCCGACCCCAGCTGGTACAGCGGCTTTCTCAACTCCATTGCCTATGTGTCGATGAACGTCATCATCACCCTGGTGGTGGCATTGCCCGCCGCCTACGCGTTCAGCCGGTACAAGTTCGTGGGAGACAAGCATCTGTTCTTCTGGCTGCTGAGCAACCGCATGGCGCCACCGGCGGTGTTCCTGCTGCCGTTCTTCCAGCTCTACAACACCGTGGGCCTGTTTGATACCTATCTTGGCGTGGCGCTTTCCCACTGCCTGTTCAACGTTCCCCTGGCGGTGTGGATCCTGGAGGGGTTCATGTCCGGCGTGCCCCGGGAGTACGACGAGATGGCCTATATCGACGGCTACAGGTTCCCCAAGTTCTTCGTGAAAGTATTCCTGCCCATGATCCGCTCAGGCATTGGTGTGGCGGCCTTTTTCGCCTTCATGTTCTCGTGGGTGGAGCTGTTGCTGGCACGCACCCTGACCTCGGTCGACGCCCTGCCCATTGGCGCCATCATGACGCGCACAGTAAGTGCCAGCGGCATCGACTGGGGCGTGTTGGCCGCGGCCGGCTCGTTAACAATCATTCCCGGGCTCATGGTGATCTGGTTCGTACGCCATCATGTTGCCAAAGGCTTCGCTCTCGGGCGCGTTTGAAGGAGAAATACCATGCTTGCCTGGATGAACTGGACGCCCAGCGTCGCCATCTTTTTCATTGTGATCGCGGCCATACTGGCAACGATGACCGTTTACGAAATCATCTCGCCCAGTATTGAACGCAAGGGATTCCTGCCAATCCCAACAACCCGGGGGGATCGCCTGTTCATCGGCCTTCTCTCCGCAGCCTACATCCACCTCGCCTTCCTGGCGCTGACCGATATCACCCTTTGGGTGGCGCTGGTGGTGGCGATTGTATGGCAGCTGGTGCTGTTCCGTTGGGGGTGATACACAGCGCTGTCAGGTTCGTTTTCGATAACAAATGGTTCAGGCTTGTGAAAATTTCGAAGACGAACTAGGGTGAAATTGGGAATCAGCGAGCCGTAGCCCTCGGCTCGCGCCTACTTCCAGGTAGCGGCTCTGTTCGCTATGCACAGAAACGAAACAAAACTGTTTCGTTTTATCCACAAAAAACGACCGAGGTTGGATATGACCAAGAACAACAAATATCCTAAGTCCCTGATCTTGAGTACTGCTATCGGCACTTGCGCCATGGCTCTTAGCCTTGGCGCGGGTGCCGACGAGTACTCGGACGCAGCGGAGAAGTGGGTCAACAAGGAGTTCAAGCGGTCCACGCTCACCAAAGAGGAACAGCTCGAAGAGCTGAAATGGTTCGCAGAAGCGGCAGAGCCGTTCCGTGGCATGGAAATCAATGTGGTTTCGGAAACGCTCGCCACGCACAAGTACGAATCCAATGTGCTGGCTGAAGCCTTTTCCGAGATCACGGGGATCAAGCTGAACCATACGCTGATCACGGAAGGCAACGTCATCGAGAAGCTGCAGACGCAGATGCAGTCCGGGCGCAACATCTATGACGGCTACGTCAATGACTCCGACCTGATCGGCACCCACCTGCGCTACGGGAAGGTGGTTCCGGTCGATACGATCATGGACAACAACCCGCAGCTGACGCTGCCGACACTGGACCTGGACGACTTCATTGGGCTGGATTTCACAACCGGCCCGGACGGCACCCTGTACCAGCTGCCCGACCAGCAGTTCGCCAACCTCTACTGGTTCCGGGCGGACTGGTTCGCACGCGAGGACTTCAGGAAACAGTTCAAGGAGATCTACGGCTATGAACTGGGCGTGCCCAAGAACTGGTCGGCCTACGAGGACATCGCGGAGTTCTTCACCGAGCATGTGGAAGAAATAGACGGCGAACGCGTCTATGGCCACATGGACTACGGCAAGAAAGACCCGTCACTGGGGTGGCGCTTTACCGACGCCTGGTTCTCCATGGCAGGCGGCGGTGACAAGGGGCTGCCCAATGGCGTACCCGTGGACGAATGGGGCGTGCGCGTGGACGATTGCCACCCGGTCGGCGCCAGCATGAGCCGCGGCGGTGCCACCAATGCGCCGCCAGCGGTCTATGCCACCACCAAATACGTGAACTGGCTTGAAGACTACGCCCCACCGGAAGCCCAGGGCATGACCTTCTCCGAAGCCGGCCCGGTCCCCGCCCAGGGCAACGTCGCGCAACAGATTTTCTGGTACACGGCGTTCACCGAAAGCATGCTTAAAGAGGACCTGCCGGTGGTCAACGAGGACGGCACGCCCAAGTGGCGCATGGCCCCCTCCCCGCGCGGCCCCTACTGGGAAGAGGGCATGAAGCTGGGTTATCAGGACGTTGGCTCCTGGACCTTCTTCGACTCCACGCCCAAGAAACGTCGCCTGGCGGCCTGGCTCTACGCCCAGTTCACCACCGCCAAGTCCGTTTCGCTTGAAAAGACCGTCGCGGGCCTGACACCCATTCGCGAGTCCGACATTGAATCCGATGTCATGACCGAAATGGCACCGCGGCTGGGTGGCCTGGTGGAATTCTACCGCAGCCCGGCCCGGGTTCAGTGGACGCCCACCGGCACCAATATCCCGGACTATCCCAAGATGGCCAACCTGTGGTGGCAGTATGTCTCGCAGGCGGCCAGTGGCGAGAAGACGCCCCAGCAGGCCCTGGACGGTCTGGCCAAGGCCCAGGACAGCATCATGAACCGCCTCGAGCGCGCCCAGGTTATGGAAACCTGTGGACCCAAGCTGAACGAGACGCGTGATCCCCAGTACTGGCTCGACCAGCCGGGCTCGCCCAAGCCCAAGCTCGAGAATGAAAAGGTGCAGGGCAAGACCGTTCCCTACAAGGAACTGCTGAAGACCTGGGAGCAGGCCCGCTAGGGCTGGCTTCCACGGGCCCGGCGTCGCGGCCCAACCCGTGACGGCCAGGGCCCGGTTTTCCGCTGGGTCTGGTTGCCGCCGGATTGCTCCCCCTTTCCCTCCCAACTAGGCTCCAGTACAGGCCAAGCGCCGCCCCTTTTCGCCAATGGCGCGCGTCACGCCTACTCCTGTCCACACGGAAAACGGGCCAGAACAATGACAAGAATCTCTGTAATCCATCGCCTGTACGCCGGTTTTGGGGTGCTTTGCCTGATCATTGTGGGATGGGGGCTGTTCAACCTGTCGGTGTTAACGGCCTTTTCGGACACCACAAACAGGCTGGCAACAGACGTCTTCCCCCTGGATGGCCTGATCAAGGATCTACGGACCAACCGAGGGGAAGCCAAGACCCAATCGCTGGCGGTTGTGGCGGCATCCAGTGAGGAGCAGCTCAGCCAAAGGCTGGCAAGCCTCAACAGCGCGATCGATAACCTCCAAGCCCGCACCAAGGCGCTCAACACCCGGTTTGAGGCGGACGGGACCGGTGACCTTCAAACCACCCTCGAGAAGCTCCGCGCCAGGGTTAAGCGCCTGAGCCAGGTTGCCGAGCGCATCGCCACCTCCAAAAAACGTGTGCTCGCGGTTTCCGGCGCAGTTGACGAGGGTCTCTCGGCCTTTCTTGCCAACAACGGCGAGATGAAGCGGTTACTGATCCGCGAGGGGACCGCGCCCGCCGGCGACGACATCTACATCCGTGACCTCTTTACCACCGTCATGAACGGGCTCACCAACATAGAGCTCCAGATTATGCGGCTGGTGCAGACCGAAGACCCGGAAGAACTGAAAAAAGTGGTGGAAGACCTGCGCTTCAGTACCAGCACCTGGGTTCCCGACATCAACGCACTGGTGGCCGAGGTGCCGAGGCTGGAACCGCTTCCGCCCCTGGTCACCACCTTCAAGCAGTCCGTTAATTCGCAAGACGGCGTCATCAGCCAGTACCAGAGTTTCCAAACCGCTCGCCAGCAGCTCAGGGACTCCACAGCGGAGGCCGACCAGTTGCTGGCCTCCATTGGCGAACAACTGGACCAACTCGACCAGTCTCTCAGCCAGGAGGCTACCGGCATTGTGGAGGCGCTGGCCCAGAGCGTGCGCCGGTCGGAGCAGCTCATCTACGTGCTGCTGCCGCTGGTCGTGCTGCTGTCCATCGCCGCCTCATTCTGGCTGGGCCGCATGATCAGCACCCCACTCCAGGCAACACTGAGACACCTGGCAACGATGGCGGCGGGTGACTATTCCAGAAGACTCGAATTCAGGGCCTCGGGGGAATTCACCGATCTCAAGTCATCGGTCAACCAGTTGGCGGACACGATGGCAACCGTACTCGACCAGCTCCAGGAATCGGGTCACGGCATGGCCGTTATTGCCTCGGACAATGCCAGGTTCGCACGGGATTTCAACGAGCGAATACAGAAGCAATCCGATGAGCTCAGCTCCATTGCCAGCTCCATGAGCGAAATGGAGGCGTCGGGACGGGAGGTAGCCGAGTCGGTGCGGGAAACCCACTCCCTTGTTGAGAATGCCAATCGCCAGATCAACGACAACCTCGAGTCTTCAGATCAGGCGCGACGCTGTGTCGATGACCTGGAAGCGCAAGCGAAACAAACCTCCGAAAAGCTGAAGCAGCTGGAAACCGCCTCCATGGACATCAGCCGGATCACCGAGACAATCGACGACATTGCTGGCCAGACCAACCTGCTGGCATTGAATGCGGCCATTGAATCCGCCAGGGCGGGGGAGGCAGGACGCGGTTTCGCTGTTGTCGCGGATGAGGTTCGTGGTCTCGCCCGCAAGACGACGGAGAGCACCGATACGATCCGGAACCTGGTGACCAGACTCCAAGCGGAGGCGTCGGAATCGGTGACTTCCATGGACGCCAGCTTCGAGCAACTGGCGTCGGTCAAGAACCTGATGATCAACCTCTCCGAGGGGGCCGGGCACATCCAGACCGCCATTTCGGAGATCCAGCAGCGCGCCGAGCAGGTCCGGGCGGGCATGGATGAGCAGGAAGGTGTCAGCCAGATGGTGTCAGGCCAAGTCAACGAGATCAGCTCCGCCGCCACGCAAAGCCGAGAGGCAATCAACCAGCTGGTCACAACCTGTGACCGTCTTTCAGAGTCGGTGAACGATATCGAGCAACTGATGGGCAAGTTCCAAACCCATTAATGCTGCCAGCGTGATTCGTTTGGGCTCTGGAGGCCTAACCAACAGAGGAGCAAAACAATGAGACAACCTGCCTTGATCGGCAACTGGAAAATGAATGGCAGCCTGCAGGCAAACCAGGAGTTGCTCCTGCGGATTATCCCGGGTCTGAGGCCCTTTGCGACCGGGATGGACATCGCGGTCTGTCCGCCTGCGCCCTACCTTTTCCAGATCCGGGAATCGCTCAGCCAAACCGGACTCCAGATGGGCGCCCAGAATGTCTCGGGTTTCCGCGCGGGCGCACACACCGGTGAAATGAGCGCGCCCATGCTCCAGGAGCTGGGCTGTCATTACGTACTGGTCGGGCACTCCGAGCGCCGCCTGGAGCACGCGGAATCCAATAGAGCGGTCGCCGCCAAGTTTGCCGCCGTCCTGGAGGCCGGCATGACCCCGGTTCTCTGTGTGGGCGAGACCCTGGAGGAACGGCAGGCGGGCAATACCGACCACGTGATCCAGCAGCAGCTCCAGGCAGCCGTCGACAAGGTAGCCCTGTCGGGCCTCGGTCAAGGGCTTGTCGCCTATGAACCAGTATGGGCCATCGGCACGGGCGAGGTTGCAACGCCGTCCCAGATTTCAGACGTACACCAGTCCATCCGCGCCTTCCTGGCTGCCAGCGACCCCACAGGCTCGGCGGGCAGCCAACTGCGGATCCTTTACGGGGGCAGCGTCAAGGCGGGCAATGCGCTTGAGATTTTCAGCCTGGCCGATGTGGATGGTGGGCTGATCGGTGGCGCGTCGCTACATGCGGACGACTTCGTCGCTATTGGCCGCTCACTGGCTGAATCGGCGGGTCTCCAGGCGAAGAAAGGATAACCCTGTCACGCCCATCCGCTCCCGGTGTTAAACTGCGAGCCCCGGATTATTCGCATCAGGACCTGGCATGGGCAGCACGGTTCCGCTTTACCTGAAAATTGAAAATCACCTTCTCGACAGGATCCGCAGTGGGGAATGGCCCCCCAGCCACCAGATCCCGCCGGAAGAACAGCTGGCCCGGGATTTCAATGTCAGCCGGATGACCGCCAACCGCGCGATCCGCAATCTCGTCCAGCAGGGCTACCTTACCCGCCAGATCGGGCTGGGGACCTTTGTGACCGATCCCCGGGCGGAATCGTCCCTGATGGAGGTGCACAACATCGCCACGGAGGTCACCAGCCGCGGCCATGCCTATGCCTGCCAGGTGCTGCGGGCGGAAGCAATCGAAGCGGGTGACGAGGTGTCCATGCGCCTGGGCGTGCGCCTGGGCGCGCGCGTGTTCCACACCCTGATCATCCACTACGAGGACGACGTGGCGATCCAGCTTGAGGACCGTTACGTGAACCCGCGCAGCGTCCCGGATTACCTGGATCACGACTTCCAGTCCCGGACCCCCCATGACGTCCTGGTCGCTGCCTGCCCCATCAGTGACGTGGAGCATGTCGTTGAGGCCGTCCTCGTGGACTCCGACACCGCCAAGCGGCTCCAGATCACGGAGCAGCAGCCCTGCCTGCGAATGATCCGCCGTACCTGGTCGGACGAACACCTGGTCAGTTACGCCCGGCTGATCCATCCCGGCCACCGCTACAAGCTGCGCTCCGCCCTTCACCGGGCCTGACGCCGGGCAGGCCGGGCTGCGCGGCTTTCGGCCTTTTTGTATAGACAATCAACTGAACCGCCCCGGAGAACCCCAGTGACCTGTTACAAATCCAATCCAACCCAATTTTTCTGCTGTAACAGGGGCCTGCAAAACAAACCCTGAAACCTCCGAATCCCCATACAGCTTCATTTCTTGACAGAGCCCCTATCGTCGGCCAACTTTTGAGCTAAATTGTATATACAAATAGCACAACAAGAGGGGGCCTATGACCAATACCGAAAGCCCCCGCCTTCTATGGCGGGATGTCACGGTCTTTGACGGGATCACGACCCGGGATGAGCCCATGGCCGTCCTGGTCGAGGGCAACCACGTTGCCCGCCTGCTTCCAATGCCAGAGCTGGACGGCATGGATACCACCGGCTGTCGTGAGATGGGGCGAGGCGGGGTGCTGACCCCCGGGCTGATTGACTGTCACACCCACCTGGTGTTCGGCGGTCAGCGGGCCGGCGAGTTCGAGGCACGCCTGGAAGGCGTGAGCTATGAAACCATCGCCCGCCAGGGCGGCGGCATCCTGAGTTCAGTGCGGGCCACGCGTGAAGCCGACGAGGACACCCTCTTCAATGCCGCCCAGCGTCGCCTGCAAGCAATGATGGCGGATGGCGTCACCTCGGTGGAAATCAAGTCCGGCTATGGCCTGAGCGTGGCGGACGAACTCAAGATGCTGCGCGTCGCGCGGCGGCTGGGCGAGACGCTGCCGGTGCGCGTGACCACGACACTGCTTGGCGCCCACGCCCTGCCAACAGAATACCGCGACGACAGCGATGCCTACATCGACCTGGTCTGCAACCAGATGATTCCCGAAGCCGCCGCCCAGGGCCTGGCCGATGCCGTCGACGTCTTCTGCGAGACCATCGCCTTCTCCGTGGCGCAATGCGAACGCGTCTTCCAGGCGGCACTGGACCATGGCCTGGCCATCAAGGCGCACGCCGAGCAGCTCTCCAACCAGGGCGGCGCGGCCCTGGCGGCCCGTTACGGTGCCTTGTCGGCCGACCACATCGAGTTCCTGGACCAGCCCGGCATCACCGCCATGAAAGACCATGGCACCGTGGGCGTACTCCTGCCCGGGGCCTTCCACACGTTGCGGGAGACTCAGCTGCCACCGGTACAGGCACTGCGGGACGCTGGCGTTCCCATGGCGGTCGCCACCGACGGCAATCCAGGCACCTCGCCGCTGTTCATGCCCACCCTCATGCTCAACATGGCCTGCACCCTGTTCCGGCTGACCCCCCGTGAGGCCCTGGCCGGAATGACGGCCCATGCCGCCGACGCGCTGGGCCGGAGTGACCTGGGCCGTATTGAGGAAGGCGCGCCAGCGGACCTGTGCCTCTGGGATGTGGCAACCCCCGCCGAGCTCAGCTATGCCGTACAGCCCGGCCGGCTGCGCCAGCGGATCTGCAACGGGGAGGTGCATCATGCCGACTGAACGCCCCTTCGACGCCGCCCTCTGGCAGGGCCGGACCGATCCGGAACCGGACAGCGACCGTTGGCACCAGCGGATCCAGCCACTTGAGGCCAGCTCGGCACCAGGGACCGCGCTCCTGGGTTTTGAAACCGACGCCGGCGTGGCCCGCAACAAGGGGCGCACGGGCGCCGCCCAGGGGCCGGATGCCATCCGCCAGGCCCTGGCACCACTGGCCTGGCACCGCGACGCCCCGGTCTATGACGGCGGCAACCTGGCCTGCGAGGGCGATGAGCTGGAAGCCGCCCAGGATGCCATGGCCGCACGGGTCGCAGGCACACTCGATGCCGGCCACCAACCGGTTGTCCTTGGCGGCGGCCATGAAATCGCCTACGCCAGCTGGTCTGGACTGGCGCAACACCTCGAAGGCAGCGAGCAACCGCCACGGGTCGGCATCATCAACCTGGACGCCCACTTCGACCTGCGCAATCCGGACCACGGCCGCTCTTCCGGCACCCCCTTCGCCCAGATGGCCCGGGACTGTCAGTCACGGGGCTGGTCCTTCCAGTACGCCTGCCTGGGTGTCAGCCGGGCATCCAACACCCGGGCCCTTTTCGATCAGGCACAGGCCCTGAATGTGCAGATCCACGAGGACCGGGCGTTCCAGGGCGCCAACATGGAACGGATCATCCGCGAACTGGAACGCTTCATCGTCCAGTGCCGCCACCTTTACCTGAGCATTGACCTGGATGTATTGCCGGCGGCGGAAGCCCCCGGCGTCAGTGCCCCGGCGGCGCGTGGCGTACCGCTGGCCATGCTGGAGCCCATCATTGATCGGGTGCGCGACAGCGGCCGGCTGCGGGTGGCCGACATTGCCGAGCTCAACCCTGCGTTCGACATCGATAAACGGACCGCCCGTGTTGCGGCACGGCTGGTCCATCAACTCACCCTGACTGGCGATGCCGCCGGCCACTGATCAAGCGAGGATTGACCGATGACCAACAACGACAAGCGTCACGACCCCGACCGGGCGATCGGTGCCCCCACCGGCAGCGAACGCTCCTGCAGGAGCTGGCTGACCGAGGCGCCGCTGCGCATGCTGATGAACAACCTCCACCCCGACGTGGCCGAACGCCCTGAAGACCTGGTGGTCTACGGCGGGATCGGTCGTGCCGCCCGGGACTGGGAATGCTACGACACGATCGTCGAGACCCTCCAGCGTCTGGAAGACAATCAGTCGCTGCTGATCCAGTCCGGCAAGCCGGTCGGAGTATTCGAGACCCATGAGAACGCCCCACGGGTTCTCATCGCCAACTCCAACCTGGTACCGGCCTGGGCGAACTGGGAACACTTCAACGAACTGGACCGCCAGGGACTGATGATGTTCGGCCAGATGACGGCCGGCTCCTGGATCTACATCGGCTCCCAGGGCATCGTCCAGGGCACCTATGAAACCTTTGTCGAGGCCGGCCGCCAGCACTACGAGGGCAAACTGGCCGGTCGCTGGATCCTGACCGCCGGTCTGGGCGGCATGGGCGGGGCCCAACCGCTGGCGGCCACCCTCGCCGGCGCCTGCTCGCTGACCATCGAGTGCCAGCAATCACGCATTGATTTCCGCCTGCGCACCCGCTACCTCGACGAGCAGGCGCAGGACCTGGACGACGCCCTGGCCCGCATCGACCACTACACCCAGCAAGGCCAGGCGGTTTCCATTGGTCTGTGCGCCAACGCCGCCGATGTACTGTCGGAGCTGGTGCGCCGTGGCGTGCGGCCGGACATGGTGACCGACCAGACCAGTGCCCACGACCCGCTTAACGGCTATCTGCCCTCGGGCTGGACCTGGGACGAGTACCGCCTGCGTGCCGACAGCGAGCCGGACACCACCAGCCGGGCAGCCAAGCAGTCCATGGCGACCCACGTCCGGGCCATGCTGGATTTCCAGGCAATGGGCGTCCCTACCTTCGACTATGGCAATAACATCCGCCAGATGGCCCAGGAGGAAGGCGTTGATAACGCCTTTGACTTCCCAGGCTTTGTCCCGGCCTATATCCGGCCCCTGTTCTGCCAGGGCATTGGCCCCTTCCGCTGGGCGGCGCTGTCCGGTGACCCGGAAGACATCTACAAGACCGATGCCAAGGTCAAGGAACTGATCCCGGACGATCCCCACCTGCACAACTGGCTCGACATGGCCCGGGAGCGCATCAGCTTCCAGGGGCTGCCGGCGCGCATCTGCTGGCTGGGCCTGAAGGACCGGGCGCGGCTGGGGCAGGCGTTCAACGAGATGGTCCACAACGGCGAGCTGAAGGCGCCGGTGGTCATCGGTCGCGATCACCTTGATTCCGGTTCAGTCGCCAGCCCCAACCGCGAAACCGAGTCCATGATGGATGGCAGCGATGCGGTATCCGACTGGCCCCTGCTCAACGCCCTTCTGAACACCGCGGGCGGTGCTACCTGGGTCTCCCTGCATCACGGCGGTGGTGTTGGCATGGGCTACTCCCAGCATGCCGGCGTGGTCATTGTGGCGGACGGAACCGACGAGGCCCACGCGCGCCTGGGCCGGGTCCTGCACAACGACCCGGGGAGCGGTGTCATGCGCCATGCCGATGCCGGCTATGACATCGCCCGGCGCTGCGCCGCCGACAACGGTCTCGATCTGCCGATGGTCGGCGATCATGAATCATCCAACCAGTGAGGTCCGCCATGAGTGAACTAACCATTCGCGCCGGGGAGATGACGCTGCAGCAGGCACGCCATCTGTACCAGTCGCCGGTCCGGGTAACCCTGCCCGACGCCGCCAATGCCAACGTCCAGGCAGCCGTGGACTGCGTGAACCGCGTGGTGGCCGAGGACCGGACCGTCTACGGCATCAACACAGGCTTCGGCCTGCTGGCCCAGACCCGCATCGAACGCGACCAGCTGGAGAACCTGCAGCGCTCACTCGTGCTGTCCCATGCCACCGGCGTGGGTGAGGCGCTGAGCGATGACCTGGTCCGGCTGATCATGGTCCTGAAGGTCAACTCGCTGGCCCGGGGCTATTCCGGCACCCGCCGGGAGGTACTGGATGCCCTGACCGCCCTGGTGAACGCCGGGGTCTACCCGCATATCCCGGTCAAGGGCTCGGTGGGTGCCTCCGGCGATCTCGCGCCGCTGGCCCATATGAGTGTGGTGCTTCTGGGCGAGGGCAGCGCCCGCCACCGTGGCGAATGGCTCTCCGGGGCCGAAGCATTGAAAGTGGCAGGGCTTGAGCCCCTGTCCCTGGCGCCCAAGGAGGGCCTGGCCCTGCTGAACGGCACCCAGGTCTCCACCGCCTACGCCCTGAAGGGGCTGTTCGAGGCCGAGGACCTCTTTGCCGCCGCCACGGTGTGCGGCTCACTGACGGTGGAGGCGACGCTGAGCTCGCGCGCGCCCTTTGATGCCCGCATCCACGAGGTGCGCGGCCAGCCGGGCCAGATTGACGCGGCGGCCGCCTACCGGGATCTGCTGGGCGAACGCAGCGCGGTGAGCGATTCGCACATCAACTGCGGCAAGGTCCAGGACCCCTACTCACTGCGCTGCCAGCCCCAGGTCATGGGCGCCGCCCTCACCCAGATCCGCCAGGCCGCCGAGGTACTGGCCATTGAGATCAACGCCGTCTCGGACAATCCCCTGGTGTTCGCCGCCGAGGACGACGTCATTTCCGGGGGGAACTTCCATGCCGAGCCGGTCGCCATGGCCGCGGATAACATCGCCCTCGCCATTGCCGAGATCGGGTCGCTCACCGAGCGCCGGATCTCGTTGATGATGGACCAGAACATGTCCCAGCTGCCGCCGTTTCTGGTGGAAAACGGGGGCATGAACTCCGGATTCATGATTGCCCAGGTGACAGCGGCGGGTCTGGCCAGCGAAAATAAGGCGCTTTCGCACCCCCACAGCGTGGACAGCCTGCCGACATCCGCCAATCAGGAGGATCACGTCTCCATGGCGCCCGCGGCCGGCAAGCGCTTGTGGGAAATGGCGGATAATGCCCGGTCCGTGCTGGCCATTGAATGGCTGGCCGCCTGCCAGGGCCTGGATTTCAGGGAGGGATTGACCACCACCGAGGTGCTGGAGAAGGCGCGCCATACGCTGCGTGCCAGGGTGACGTATTACGATCGTGACCGTTTCTTCGCCCCCGACATCCAGGCGGCAACCGAGCTGTTGCAACAACGCACGCTCAATGACCTCGTGGCAAGGAGGCTGTTGCCCAGCCTCTGAGCCAGATGCTGCCCCCGGTCACATTCCGGGGGCCCGGGGAAATACCAAAAACAAGTACTCACCTCCAGGAGCCTATCCAATGAACGCTGTTGTCCTGGCCATCCTCGTGATGGTTTCCCTCAGTCTTGCCCGTGTTTCCGTTGTCTTCGCCCTCATCGTGGCCACCCTGGTGGGCGGTCTCTGGGCCGGCATGCCCATTAACGATATCCTGAGCGCGTTCAATGACGGACTGGGCGGGGGCGCCAAGGTGGCCCTGTCCTACGCCGTGCTCGGGGCCTTCGCCGTGGCGCTGTCCCGTTCAGGGATCACCCAGCTGCTGTCGCGCAAGGCGATTGATAAACTGCATCTTGATGAAGGGATTCCGCACCGCCAACGCATCATCCTGATGGTGCTCGGGGTCCTGCTCGCCGCCGCCGTGAGCTCACAGAACCTGATCCCCGTGCATATTGCCTTCATCCCGGTCCTGGTCCCGCCCCTGCTGAAGTTCATGAACCACCTGCAGCTGGACCGCCGGGCCGTCGCCTGTGTCATCACCTTTGGCATTACAGCGCCCTATATGCTGCTGCCCGTGGGCTTCGGCTCCATCTTCCTCCACGACCTGCTGCTGGCGAACATCAACGAAAGCGGCGCGGACATGGGCCTGACGGTCACCGAGGACATGGTTCCCCTGGCTATGGGCATCCCCATCAGCGGCATGGCCATTGGTCTGATCGTGGCGGTGTTCTTCACTTATCGCGGCAAGCGTGACTACGAGGACCGGGACCTGGCCCATGGTGAGGAAACGCCGGAGGAAGCAGCCAGCCACCTGAAGCTGTGGCAGAAGGGGGTGTTGGCCCTATCACTGATCGGGACGGTCGCCGTCCAGCTGCTCAGTGGCTCCATGGTGGTTGGCGGAATCTTCGGCTTCGCGATCCTGTCTGTGAGCGGCGTGTTCCGCTGGCGCGAACAGGATACGGTCTTCACTGAGGGCATGCGCATGATGGCCCTGGTGGGCTTCATCATGATTTCCGCTTCCGGCTTTGCCAGCGTTATGGAAGCCAGTGGCGCCGTGGAATCGCTGGTCACCAGCTCCACCGAGGTCATTGGTGACAACCCCGGGCTGGCTGCCCTGGTGATGCTGGTGGTGGGCCTGTTCATCACCATGGGAATCGGGTCGTCGTTCTCAACGATCCCCATCATCGCCTCGCTCTACGTGCCCCTGGCGCTGAACTTCGGCTTCTCTCCCATGGCCACGGTGGCACTGGTGGGAACAGCAGCAGCCCTGGGGGATGCGGGGTCACCAGCATCCGACTCCACGCTGGGCCCTACTGCCGGGCTGAACGCCGACGGCCAGCACGACCACATCTGGGACAGCGTGGTTCCAACCTTTATCCACTATAACGTGCCGCTGATTGCGTTTGGCTGGATTGCCGCCATGACCCTCTAACGGCCGCTGAAGCGCGCCCCGGCCCTCCCTGCGGGCCGGGGCCACGGCCCCTACATCAGCAACTCACGCAGGTCCCCAAGAACCCGGGACAACAGGGTGGTAAAACGGGCGGCGTCCGCGCCGTTGATGGCCCGGTGGTCGTAGGACAGCGACAGCGGCAGCATCAGCCGCGGCTCAAACTGTGCGCCATCCCAGACCGGTTCCATGGCCGCCTTGGAAGCACCAAGGATCGCCACCTCAGGCGAATTCACAATGGGCGTAAACGCGGTTCCCCCAATACCTCCCAGGCTGGTGATGGTGAAACAGGCCCCGCTCATGTCGTTATTCGTGAGCTTTTTGTCCCGTGCCTTGCCAGCGAGCTCCTGGGCCTCTTCAGCCAACTGCCAGATGCTCTTGCGGTCCACATCCCGGACCACGGGCACCACCAGCCCATTGGGCGTATCCACCGCAATGCCGATATGGCAGTAGTGCTTCTGGATGATCTGCTCGTTCGCCATGTCCAGTGACACGTTGAACTGCGGATAGGTCCTCAGGGCGTGGGCGCAGGCCTTCATCAGGAAGGGCAGCATCGTCATCTTCACACCCCGCTTCTCGCCTTCCGTCTTGTGGCTCTTGCGGAAGTCTTCGAGGTCGGTGATGTCCGCCTTGTCGAACTGGGTCACGTGCGGCACGTTCAGCCAGCTCCGGTGCATGCCGTAAGCGGTCACCCGCTGGATCTTGGTCATCGACTGGCGCTCGATCTCGCCGAACTGGCTGAAATCGGGCAATGCCACCTCGGGGATGCCGGCCCCACCACTGGCGGGCTTAGTGCCACCGGATTGGAGCTGGCTGCGCACCCACGCCTGGACGTCTTCCTTGAGGATACGCCCCTTGGGCCCACTGCCCTGGATCCGCTGGAGGTCCGCGCCGAACTCGCGCGCGATGCGGCGCACGGCGGGCCCGGCGTGGACGCGCTTGGCCGGGGCCGGCTGGGTTGTTTCAGCCGGGACGCTGGCGGCACTGGCTGAGCTGGCCTGGCTCCGGGGCGAATCGCCAGCGGAACCCGCGCCTTCAGAAGCACCCTGCGCTTCGCCACTCGAACCTTGCGCCTCGTTCCCTACTCCTTGCGCCTCACTCCCCGTTGCCTGCTCCTTACCGCCTTCAGCTCCAGAGCCGCTGCCTGCGACTTCCAGCATTCCAACGACATCCCCTTCCTTGAGGGTATCGCCCTCCTTAACGTCGAGACGGGTAATTCTCCCTGCAGCCGGGGCCGGCATTTCCACGGTGGCTTTGTCGGACTCCAGCTCCAGCAGTGGATCCTCAGCGTTCACCGAATCACCAACACTGACGAGGACGCCGACGATTTCCACCGAATCGGCACCCCCCAGTTCGGGCACATGGATCGTCTGCTCACCACCGGACGGCGCCTGGTCCTGCTGCGGAGCCGTTTCCTCAGCGGGGGCATCCGGCGCCTGATCGTCATCACCAGCTGGCGCCGCTTCGTGCTCCTCGCTCCCTGCAGCTCCTTCCTGGCTTTCCCCAACCTCCATCATGCCCACGAGGTCGCCTTCCTTCAGCGCATCCCCCTCATTCACATCGAGTCGGGTGATCTTTCCGGTTGCCGGTGCCGGCAGTTCCACGGTGGCCTTGTCGGACTCCAGTTCCAGCAGCGGGTCCTCGGCATTCACCGAATCACCCACGCTGACCAGAACACCGACAATCTCAACCGAGTCCGCGCCACCCAGCTCGGGAACCCGGATCGCCTGTTCACTCATAATGCGGTATCTCCTTGTACTACCAGATCAGCTGGACGCCGGATTGGGTTTGTCGCGGTCAATGCCGTATTGGTTCATGGCTTCGATAACGGTGCCACGTTCCACGGTTCCCTCTTCGGCCAGCGCGTTCAGCGCGGCAGCGACCACGTGGTAGCGGTCCACCTCAAAGAAGGCCCTCAGGTTCCAGCGGGTATCCGAGCGCCCGAAACCGTCAGTCCCCAGCACATGGTAGGCTCCCGGCACATAGGCACGGATCTGCTCGGACTGAAGCCGGATGTAGTCCGTGGAGGCAATCACCGGCCCCACCTGTCCCTTGAGCTGATCGTGCACCCAGGAGGTCCGGGGCTTCTTGTCCGGGTGGAGACGGTTCCAGCGCGCCACATGCTGGCCATCACGGGCCAGTTCGCCGAAGCTGGTCACGCTCCACACGTCCGAACCGATCTTGAACTCCTCCTTCAACATCTGGGCCGCCGCCCTGACCTCATTGAGGATGGCGCCACTGCCCAGAAGCTGGACGCGCGGGGCCTTGTCCTTCGCCTTGCCCGCCACGTTCACGGACTCCAGCTGGTAGAGGCCCCGGATGATGCCCTCTTCAACCCCATTCGGCATGGGCGGGTGCTGGTAGTTCTCGTTCAGCAGGGTGATGTAGTAGTAAACGCTTTCGTTTTCCTGGTACATCCGCCGCATGCCGTCCTGGATGATCACGGCCACCTCGTAGGCATAGGTCGGATCATAGGTCAGGCAGTTGGGCACCACGTTGTGCAGGATCAGCCCATGGCCGTCCTGGTGCTGCAGCCCCTCGCCATTGAGGGTGGTCCGGCCGGAGGTGCCGCCGAGCAGGAAACCCCGGGCGCGCATGTCGCCCGCCGCCCAGCACAGATCGCCCACCCGCTGGTAGCCGAACATGGAGTAGAAGATGTAGAACGGCAGCAACGGGTAGTCGTGATTGCTGTAAGCCGTTGCCGCCCCAATCCAGGCGGACATGGCACCGGCCTCGTTGATGCCTTCCTGGAGGATCTGGCCCTTCTTGTCCTCCCGGTAGTACATGATCTGGTCCCGGTCCTCGGGCGTGTACTTCTGGCCCTCGGAGGTATAGATCCCGGTCTGGCGGAACAGGCCCTCGATCCCGAAGGTCCGTGCCTCGTCCGGCACAATGGGCACCACCCGTTGGCCCACCTGCTTGTCCTTCATCAGGGTGGTGAGCATGCGCACGAACGCCATGGTCGTGGACATTTCGCGGTCACCGGTGCCCTCAAGCAGCTTGTCGAAGGTCTTGAGCTCCGGGATCTGGAGCGGACTCGAATCCCGGCGCCGGCGCGGCAGGTGGCCGCCAAGCTCGCGCCGGCGCTTCTGCATGTACAGCATCTCGGGGCTGTCCGCCGCCGGCCGGTAATACGGCAGCTGATCCAGTTCATCATCATTGACCGGTACCGCAAAGCGATCCCGGAACGCCTTGAGTGCCTCGTGATCCAGCTTCTTCAGTTGGTGGGCAATATTCTGGCCTTCGCCACCCTCACCAAACCCATAGCCCTTGATGGTATGCGCCAGAATGACTGTGGGCTGCCCCTTGTGGTGGACCGCCTCGTGGTAAGCCGCGTAGACCTTGTAGGGGTCGTGCCCACCGCGATTGAGCTGCAGGATGTCCTCATCGGAGAGACTCTTCGCCAGCTCGGCCAGCTCCGGCGTCTGCCCGAAGAAATGCTTACGGGTATAGGCCGGGCCCTGACTCAGGTAGTTCTGGAGCTCCCCGTCACAGGTGCGATCCAGTGCTTCCTGCAGCACCCCTTCGGTATCCTTCTCGAACAGCGTATCCCAATGGCGGCCCCAGACCACCTTGATCACGTTCCAGCCAGCCCCCCGGAAGATCCCTTCCAGCTCCTGGATGATCTTACCGTTACCACGCACCGGCCCATCGAGCCGCTGGAGGTTGCAGTTGACCACGAAGATGAGGTTGTCCAGGTTTTCGCGCCCGGCCAACCCAATGGAGCCCAGGGTCTCGGGTTCGTCACATTCGCCGTCGCCCACAAAGCACCAGACCTTGCGATCACCGCTTTCAACAAGCTCGCGATTGTGCAGGTACTTCATGATGTGAGCCTGATAGATGGCCTGGATCGGGCCCAGCCCCATGGAGACGGTGGGGAACTGCCAATAGTCCGGCATCAGCCAGGGGTGCGGATAGGACGAGATGCCGTTTTCCAGGGTATCCTGGCGATAGTGGTCCAGCTGCTCCTCGCTCAGCCTCCCTTCCAGGAAGGAGCGGGCGTAAATCCCCGGTGCGGCATGGCCCTGGAAGTAGACCAGATCCGGCTCGCGGTGCTCATCCCCGCCATGGAAGAAATAGTTGAAGCCGACATCGTAGAGGGTGGCGGCGGATGAAAAGGTGGAGATATGGCCGCCCAGGTCCCCGGGTTTCATGTTGGCGCGCATCACCATCACCAGCGCGTTCCAGCGGATCAGCGAGCGGATTCGGCGTTCCATGAACATATCGCCCGGCATCCGCGCCTCGTCGATGGGCTGGATGCTATTGCGAAAGGGCGTGGTGATGGCATAGGGCATGGGCGTGCCCGCCCGGGTCGCCCTGTCTGAGAGTTTCGAGAGCAGGTATTCCGCCCGCTCAATGCCTTCGTACTCGATTACGGATTCCAGTGCTTCCAGCCATTCCCGGGTTTCGACTGGATCCTCGTCTTCCCGCATTGGGGCCCTCCTGTGTCGCGTTTCACATCTCAAAAGGTAAGCATAGTTCATTGCAGCCAATTTGCGTGGAATGAATCACAGTTCAAAAGCAAATCCTGGACACAAAGGTGAACAGATTTTGATCTTTTTTGACGTTACATTACAATCCATATAGGAAGTTGTTTAAATGGAACCCAGACGGAGCCCGCAATGCGTATCAAGCCCCGAACAGTGGGAGCCGCCCTGCTGAGCGCCCTTATGGCCAGCTCCGTCCAGGCAGTGGAGTTGATGGACGAATCCGCCCTCGGGGGCGTCCATATCAACGCGGGTAACGTCCTCAACATCGTGGGGCCCACCGCCGCTGGTGGCGATGCGCCCCCCATCCAGCAGACCGCGGGCGAGCAGGCCAGCCTGAGCATGGCGCTGGGGCTCAGGGCCAGTGATTCCAATCGTCCCACCCGTCAGGTCGACGATGAGCGCAGCATCTTCTCCCTGGTGTTCCCGCAGCCGCAAACCTCAGCACCCCGCGAGCGTTCCGTGCCCAGCCCAGCCAGTGATGGCCAAACTGTAATGGTCATTAACCCGCGCGATCACAACATCCAGAGCTTCGTGCAGATGGTTCAGGGTCGACCCGCGGTGAATCTGGGCTTTGATATCCGGATTGAAGAACTCCAGTGGCAGGGGGTACGCTTTCCCGAACAGGCAATTTCCACCGATGGTTTCAACCAAACACTGTACGGCCTTGAGTTCAAGGGCCAAGGGCGCATGATGCGCAGTCTGGAGTAACACGCCCGTAACCCGACCGATGTGAGTACCAAACCCACCAGACCGTCCCATTGCGAACTCTGTGGGCGCGGGGTCGAGGACCTGACCCAACACCACCTTATTCCAAGGCGCCTGCACCGGAAAAAGCGATTCCGCAAACACTTCTCGCGTGCCGAGCTGGAAAGCCGCGTCTGCTGGGTGTGTCGCCCCTGCCACAACATGATCCATTACCTGCGCAGCGAACAGGCGTTGGGCCTGTACCACAACACCCGTGAATCGTTGCTGGCCATTCCCGAACTGGCGGCATTCACGCAGTGGCTCAGCACCAAGCCAGCGGCGTTTGTCCCCAAAAAACGGCGCCGGCGCCGTTAGGAGCAGTCCTTCCCCATGAAATCGAGCAGCCGGCGGCGAACATCCGTGGCCCGCGTGCTCTGGATGTGCCCGCCCTTCAGGCGCTGGAAGGTCTTGGGTTCGGCCGCTGCCTCATAAAGCTTCCTGCCATGCTCAAACGGAATAATCCCATCCTCAATGCTGTGCATGACCAGCAGTGGCCGTGGCGCGATGCCGGCCACCCGGTCAATCGGCTCGGCCGCCTCTGGCATCAACGGCGCCACCACGAAACGCAAGGGCGAGAGCACCCAGCTCTGCCTCATGAGATCCCGGGTGATGGCCTGATAGCTGGTGAAGGGCGCCTCCAGGATGACGCAATCCCCCTTGCCGGCATTGGCCTCACGCCCCATTACGCCGGTAGTCAGCGCCGCCCCCAGGCTTTGTCCGAACACGACCAACGGTGGCGTCACACGACCCGATGCGTAGAGCCAGTCGAGCCCCAGCTGAACGTCCTCCCTCGCCCCCGCCAGATCCGGCTCCCCCTCGGAAAGGCCAAAGCCGCGATAGTCGATCAGCAGCACCTGGTAGCCCTTGGCCGGGAGCCAGGCCACGTTCATCAAATGGGTACTGATGTTCTCGGCATTGCCATGGAGATGGTACACGGTGCCCCGCACCTCATCTGTGGCCGATGGCAGCCACCAGCCATGGATGCGCTGGCCATCCGGATGGATGAGCACAATGTCCTCATAGGCAAGCCCCTGACGCGCCGGATTCTGCACCCACTCGCTCATGGGCTGGAAAAAGAGGCCACTGCAGCCACCCAGCCCCAGTAGCATCACCAACGGGATCAGTCGAAATAATAGCGCCATGACAGTTGGAACTCCGTTTCAGCCCGCTCTCGCCCACCATCCCTCTCAAGACGGGCGCGAAGGGCATGGTTGCGCCCCATCGGAATATTCAGCGTCGCCGAGGGCCGATAGCGGCGGTCGTCATTGTGAAAGTACAGCCCCTCCACCTCCAGGCCCAGCTGGAAGCCATCGCCATACCAGAGCACACCGGCGCGCGCTCCGGCCGCCGCCGAGACCAGAGTCTGATGCGCGCTGTTGTTCTCGGCCCTTGCCATGGCATACCCATAGGCGATGCTGGCGCCCCGCTCCCACGCCAGGCCAGGCCCACCCTGGATGTGGCGCGTCAGATGCCGTTTGTGGCCAATGAAGCGCCGGTCCAGCCCCCCGTTCACGAACCACGAAACCGGTTTACGGAAGCGGTTGCGCGGCGCCAGTGACTTGATGTTGACCACATCCAGCTGCTCCAGCGCCAGGTCATCCCCCTCGACCCGGCGAATGCGCGCGTTGAAGGCCTCGATCGCCGCCCCGTTCAGGTACCCCTCCGGGTTGTCCAGCCAGTCGTGATAGCTGAAACGCGCCTGGAATTCACCAAAGCCTTGCGAGCCCAGCCTACCGGCGCTGGCGGCCAGCATCTTGGTTCGGTGCCCTTTTTCGGGCGAAACAGGTCGCTCCGGCTCAACCCCGGAGACCGTAGGCGTGCGGTTGACCACACGCAGAAGCGCCAGGCCGCGTTTGGAAGCGGCTTCAGACCGCTCGCCCTCACGGTGCTGCAACCGCAGCTGGGCATAGGCGGTACGGGCCACCAGGTTGCGGCGCCGGGGTGACAGCGCCCGGAAATCCTGTTCTCCGGCCACAGAGGCATCCCTTGCCAGGGCCAGGGCCAGATCCCGCTCGTCAGCACTGAGCCGGGCAACCAGCTCATCCAGCTCATTCGCCTTGGACGGTCGGTACTCAACCCTTTCGACAAAACCAGCCCGGTTCAGGGAACGCACCGTGTTGGCGGGGACCTCCGCCAAGCGGAAATCCGCCATCAGCCCCGTATCCGGCCGCGCCAGGTTGATCAGCTCCAACAGGCGGAAGGAGCAATTCTCGTCCATGAACAGGTAATCGAACTCAATATCCTCAAGCTCCCAGAGATGCGCCAGAAGCCACTCGCGCTCGCTCTGGGTGAGGTTCAGCTGATACTCCCACATGTCCCGGTTTTCAAGATGGGCGTAATCACGGATCTTGTTCATATAGGGTACATTGCTGAAATACCCCGGATAGCCACCAAAAAGCCCCCGGTAGACATACAGGAGGGAGTTCTCCTGCCCCTGGACCGTCGCGCCAAAGTTGATGGCGCGGGAAAGCCAGACCCCGTCCTCATCATTCCCCCGGTCAATCCGCAGCAGGGTATGACCGAACATGGACGACGGGCTGTTGAGATAGGAAGCGGGAAAGATCAGGGCTACCCGTTCACCGGGCATGGCCTCCCGCCATTGTTGATAGTCGTTGCAGTGGCTGAGACCACCATCATCCGGCCAATCCAGCTGCTGGCTCAGGAAGCGATAACGGGCGGGGAACTCACAGCGTACCTCGCTCGCAGCCGGTCTCAACTGCTCAATGCTGGCCTGCAACTCGGCGGCTGGGTCCGTGGCACCGGAGTCATGGAGGAAGAAATCCGGATCATCAATGTAGCTGCGGCCCTGATAGCGCCAGGTCGTGCCCTGATTGATGTGCAGCAGTGCCTGCCAACGGGGATGGTCAGCCAGTTGCTCATTGCTGGCCTGCGCCCACAACGGCGCTATTGCCAGCACCAGTAATAGCGCCAGTTCTCTCAATGTCATCAGTGGCTTGCTTTTGGGGAGGGAAACCCGCCCGGCCTGAAGCCGGGCGGTGGTAAAGCCTGCCAATCAGCTGAGGCTGGCCAGCTTCTGGTCCTGATCCATCACGCTGTGGATGTTGCCCATAACCTCTTCGGCAGTCACATCCTCGCTGGGGAAGATCGCGTTGAAGTTCTCGTGCATGGTCTGCTTGAAGTGGTCACGCTTGTCGGCCGGAACCCCCATGGAAACAGAAAGGGCTGTCAGAGCTTCACCGTCACCAACGGCCATGTCCTGGGCTACTTCTTCCATCACGCCAGCCTGGGCCAACAGGTTCTGGCCGTGGTACTGCAGCGTGCCACTGGTATCGCAGCCGTTCGTACCAGAGGTAATCCCAAAGGTCCGGTTACCGGAAGTCCCATTCACGGAGGATGCCACAAGGTGCATCGGCTTACCGCTGCTGCCTTCAAACAGCATATTGCCCCAGCCGCAACCCGAACCGCCGGGTGCCGCTGCCTGGGCGCCAAAGGAAGTTGTGACGAGCACCGCTGCCAACAGTGTCTTTTTCATGGTTAATCTCCACTCATCTTGTGATACGTCCTTGAATTACAGCCATGAGGATGACTGATCAGCCCAATTCTCTAAGGCCTCTACGAAGATAATACCAATGGCAACCACAAACAAGTAGCACCTTCCCGAAAGCCTCGAAAATGAGGATTATTGACATCCTACTCCCTCTATCGCTGAACTGAGGCCTGACAACGAAGCAACCAGACTGCCCCTCGCAACTCGAACGCCTGAATTCAGAGAATCCAGATCTGATCCATGCCCCTAGATAATGCAAAATTTCCATTTTCAAGCCCAGAAAAAGGATTGCCTATTCTTAATGTTACTGATAGTTTCTCGCGGCGGACTAGATGCCGCAACTTAATCTTTTCGACTACTTCTGAGGTATTTTAAATGGAACTAAAAAAAGTTGTTCTCACTTTGGTCGCAATCAGCACAGTCTTGGTTTCAGGATGTTCAACAACCACAACCAAGAAGAACATTCAAGCTATAGGTCCTAGTGGAGAAAAAGATGCTGTAATCTATAACGAAGTAGAGGTTACTCAAAGGACGGGTATCTTATCCATACTCACAGGCCCCTCTCTCCAAACAGAAGTGAAAGACCAGCGTGTCGCGTTCTGTGACAAGCAGAACGGAATATACGATTGCAAATCGTTGCCTATTCAAATTGATGGTGAGGCGATGACTGTTCAGAAACAAAATGGCATCCTCGCCCAATAAGCCAATCACCAACAACTGGGCCGTTAGACCACAGCGGCCCAGATCGATACAGTGTCATCCTTGCTACCCCGGGCTTCAAAAAGGCTCCAGGCGCAATCTGATGCCTTGCAGCTGGGCCAATTCTTTCTTCTCGGAAACCTCGGAAGAACATTCTAGCCGGTGCCCATCAGGGGCTGGAAGCTATTTGGCCAATATTCCATTTCGCGGGCTCATCGGATTGCTTATTGTTATCCGAATCACTAAGTCGTGAGCATTACGACACTACAGGTAGCGGGCGGGTGTGGGGAGGCAGACTTTTGCAACACTGGTATCAGAGGGTTCATCGATTCCCAGCCGCCCCTCAGTTGGCGGCTGGGACCGCTTGAGCGGACGCTTAACGGGGCAGCATCTTGGTTGCCACGTTCTTAACGCGCTTCTTGATGTGAGGCATCGCCTCTTCTTCGGACATGTTCATCTGGTTGGCCCAGACCGAGAGACGGATGCCATGAGGGAAATAATTGGTGGTCTTGGTCGTTGTTGCAGACTGGGAGTTCGAGCGCTGCGTGCCGCCTCCAGATGCCATACGACTGTTCCCGGTTCCAGCTCCGGAAGCAGCCGCGCTGCTCTTATCGGTGCTGACTTCGACCTCAATCTCTCCATCCTGGCGCTCTTCCAGAACCACATCCATGATGAGCGCCCACTCACGTGGTGTGGAAGCATTGGACATGCCCGCAGCAATCAGGCCGCCACTGCCCAGGCCGGCAGCCACACCAGCGGCATTGCTATCAGTGGCGCTCGCGGTGGCGGCGCCAACCCCGACACCTGCCGCCGCGCCAGCGATAACGCCCATATTGCGTGCGGCACTGGCACCCCCGGAGTCCGGGTCAACTTCGCCGAAGTAGCGGGTCGAGGCGCGCAGCCGGTAATGGGCTTGCTGGGGGCGGTTAACCACTTCCCAGCCATTCTTCTTGGCTGATTTGATCAGAAGCGGGCGCAGATTGAGTTGTGCGTCACTGATGTTCCGGTAAGAGATATAGACCGTGCGCTCATCCGCACGCGGCGGCTCAAGCTGGGGCGGCGGCACGACCCAGACGGTGCCACTGCGCGGCTCCGCGAACTTGTTGGCGGTCAGTTTGCCCAGGTTCCGCGACATCGTTGTACAACCGGCCATGAGAGCGACTGCAATCAAGGCAACCAGCGAGTGTTTGGCGAGATTTCCCATTGGATCGTCATTCCCTAAGTCTATGGTTTTTGGCTCCGAGCTTCCTTTATCGCCCTCGTACCTGTTTCCAGGGCAATACGAGGCACGGGAAGGCCATCTAAACTTAAACCACAGGTCAGGATGACGCAATGTCACCGGGCGGATAGGGGTGGGCGGGCTGATTGATCGATTCTATAAACAACGCCACGGTGCGAATGCAACAGCCCACCGCCAAAGCCACCGTCTGCGGATCAGTACATCATCGCGAAAAGCCGCCGCCGATACTGGCGCACCAGCTGATTCTCGTTGCCCAGCAGATCAAAAAGCTTGATGAGCGTATTCTTGGCGGCGCCGTCTTCGAAATCCTTCTCAGTCTGCACCGATTTCAGAAGCAGCTCCATGGCAGCCTCATAGTCGCCGGCCAGGATGCCATGGGTCGCCAGCTGGTTCATCGCGGCCACGTCTGACGGATCCTCTTTCAGGCGATCCTGAAGCGCCGCCACCGGCGGAATATCCCGGGCCTGCTCCTCGAATTCAAACCGCGCTTCCAGCTGCTTGGCGCCTGGCTTGAGGCGCTCTTCCCCGGGCAGGCTTTCATAGATCGCACGCGCTTCCTCAATCTGCCCCTGTTCCAGACGCAGGCGAGCCAGGTCAATCAGCACGTCGTAATCCTGGGGGTTCTGCTGATTCATCCGTATCAGCACGGCCTCGGCTTGCTCAAGCTGACCCTCGGACCACAGGCGCTTAGCCTTCTCCTGGTCGCTCTCCGGCGGCGCATCCACCACCTGGTCCAGTTTCTCGCGGATTTCGCCCTCGGGCAGAGCCCCGTTGAACTCATCCATCAACTGGCCCTGCTTCACGATCTTGACGCTGGGCAGGCTCTGCACGCCCAGATGCCCGGCCAGCTCCTGCTGCTCCTCAGCGTTGACCTTGGCAAGCACGAAGGCGCCACGGTATTCCTCCGCCAGGCGCTCAAGAATGGGAGTAAGCTGCTTGCAGGGCTGGCACCAGTCCGCCCACACATCAATGACGACGGTGGTGGACATGGACGCCTCAAGCACTTTCTGCTGGAAGTTCTCCAGCGTGGCGTCGAAGATGATCTCGGAATTGCTCATAGCGGTGAATCCTGTGTTGGCGCTCGTCCGTACTGTGGCTTTAAATGGGGATCCGGAAGGGGTGGTTCAACCCGCTGTCCCCCTTGATTTGCGGGATACTGACATCATGTTGACGGAAGCAACACTCTTTGGCGAATGGACGGGGGATCATGACGGACAGCGACGCGACCGAGTACATCGGACGGGACGACACCAGCGAGAATCAGGAAACTGAGGGCCGGGGCCTTGCCCTGCCCGATCAGGTCCTGCCCAAGCGGCTCTACCTCATGCCGCTGTCGGGCCGACCCTTCCTGCCGGCACAGGTGCAGCCAGTAGTGCTGAACCAGGATCCGTGGGATGAGACCCTGCAGCGGCTGGACAACACCAGCCACATGACCGTGGGCCTGTGCTTCGTGGAGAACGAAAGCGGCGAAGGCGAGCAGGAGGACAACCTGCCGGCGCCGGAACAGCTCGCCACCATGGGCTGCGCGGTACGGGTGCATAATGTCCATCGCGAGGACGGCAAGGTGCAGTTCATCGCCCAGGGCGTGCGGCGGTTCCGGATCGATCACTGGCTGCGTCGGGAACCGCCCTACCTTGTCGAGGTCAGTTACCCCGATGAACCCTCGGAAGACCACGAACAGGTCAAGGCCTACACCCAGGCCATCATCAGTTCCATCAAGGAGCTGTTGCGCACCAACCCACTCTACGGCGAAGAGGTGAAACACTACCTGTCGCGGTTCGGGCCGGATGACAGCTCACCACTGGCCGACTTCGGCGCCGCCATCACCAGCGCCCGTGGGCCGGAGCTCCAGGATGTCCTGAATACCGTCCCGCTGCTCAACCGCATGGAAAAGGTGCTGCTGCTGCTGCGCAAGGAACACGAGGTGGCGCAGATGCAGGCGGAGATCACCGAAGAGGTGAACGAGCGGGTGCAGAAACACCAGCGCGAATTCTTCCTGCGCGAGCAGCTCAAGATCATCCAGCGCGAACTCGGCATCGCCAAGGACGACAAAACGGCGGACGTGGACATGTTCCGCGAGCGCATGGCGGCGAAAGCACCGCCCCAGAACGTGCAGGAACGCTTTGACGACGAGATCGAGAAATTCCAGGTCCTGGAACAGGGCTCGCCGGAATACGGCACCACGCGCAACTACCTGGACTGGCTGACGCAGATGCCCTGGGGCCAGCACTCCCAGGACAAGCTGGACCTTAAGGAAGCGCGGCGGGTGCTCAATCGCGACCATGACGGCCTGGACGATATCAAGGATCGCATCCTCGAGTTCCTGGCCGAAGGCACCTTCAAGGGCGAGATCTCAGGCTCCATACTGCTTCTGGTGGGTCCCCCCGGCGTTGGCAAGACCTCCATCGGCAAGTCCGTGGCGAGCGCGCTGGGCCGTGAGTTCTACCGCTTCTCCCTGGGCGGCATGCGCGACGAAGCCGAAATCAAGGGCCACCGCCGCACCTACATCGGTGCCATGCCGGGCAAGTTCGTGCAGGCCCTGAAGGAGGCAGGGACCAACAACCCGGTGGTCATGCTCGACGAAATCGACAAGATCGGTAACTCCTTCATGGGCGATCCCGCCTCCGCCCTGCTGGAAAGCCTGGACCCGGAACAGAACAGCGAATTTCTGGACCACTACCTGGATCTCCGGGTCGATCTCTCGAAGGTCCTGTTCATCTGTACCGCCAACCAGCTGGATACCATCCCACAGGCACTGCTGGACCGTATGGACACCATACGGCTGTCCGGCTACATCACCGACGAGAAGGTGGACATCGCCAAGCACCACCTGCTGCCCAAGCTGCTGAAACGCGCCGGCCTCAAAAAGAAGCAACTGGACATCACCGATGGGGCCATCCGGCAGGTGGTCGAGGGCTACGCCCGCGAAGCCGGGGTGCGCAACCTCGAGAAACAGCTGCACAAGATCGTGCGCAAGGGCATCGTCCGGATGGTCGAGGACGACGGGGAACAGAGCCCAATCCGCGTGGGCGTCAAGGACCTGCCCGATTATCTGGGCCAGCCGCTGTTCCGCAAGGAAAAGGCACTGCGCGGCGTGGGGGTGGTGACCGGCCTGGCCTGGACCGCCATGGGCGGCGCCACCCTGGGCGTGGAAGCCTCACGCATCCACAGCCAGGATCGCGGCTTCACGCTGACGGGCCAGCTTGGTGACGTAATGAAGGAATCCGCCTCGATCGCGCACAGCTTTATCGCCTCACACCTGAAACAGTACAAGGGCGACCCGGAGTTCTTTGACCGCTCTTACATTCACCTTCATGTACCGGAAGGGGCCACCCCCAAGGACGGCCCCAGCGCCGGCGTGACCATGGCCACGGCCCTGCTGTCACTGGCCCGCAACGAGGCACCGCACAAGGCGCTGGCAATGACGGGCGAGCTGACGTTGACCGGGCAGGTTCTGGCTGTGGGTGGCATCCGCGAAAAGATCATCGCGGCCCGACGCCAGAAGATCAGCACGGTGATTCTGCCAGAAGCGAACCGGGGGGATTACGACGAGTTGCCGGATTACCTGAAGGAGGGCATGGAAGTGCACTTCGCGAAAGAGTACACCGATGTGTACCGGGTGTGCTTTGACGATTCCCCCCGTCTCAAGGCGCACTGAAGCGTAAGTGTAAACCGCTATGGCACGCTGAGCTGTGAGAACTATACTGTGAAGTATCGGTTGCGGCGCATCCGATCCTCAGAATTCCTGTCATCTGAGTAGAGCCCATTTGGCCACCCTAGCGGTGGCCTTTTTTATGCGCGGTTGATGGCCACGCACAAAAAAAGGTGGCCGCAGCCACCCTTTTCAGTCCTCCATGCCGGCCAGCGCTCAGTCCTCGCCGGGCAGGCGGAAGTCAACCGGCTCTTCGTCCCCGGACACTTCCTTCATACTGAGCTTGACGCGGCCACGCTGGTCCACATCCAGCACCTTGACCAGCACCTCCTGGCCTTCGGTGAGCTCCTCGCGCACGCTCTCGATGCGGCGGTCGGCAATCTGGCTGATGTGCACCAGGCCGTCCTTACCGGGCAACAGGTTAACAAAGGCACCGAAGTCAACGATGCGCTCAACGCGGCCCCGGTAAACCCGGTCAACCTCCACATCCGCGGTCAACTCCATAATGCGGAAGGTCGCTTTCTCGACCTGCTCGGAGTTCTCCGCGTAGATCTTAACGGCCCCATCATCCTCAATGTCGATGGACGCACCGGTTTCTTCGCACAGGGACCGGATCGTAGCGCCTCCCTTGCCGATCACATCGCGGATTTTCTCCGAGTCGATGTGCATGGTGTGCATCTTGGGCGCATTGTTCGCGACATCGGAACGCGGCTCCGAGATCACTTTCGCCATCTCGCCAAGGATACGCTGGCGGGCCTCGTAAGCTCGCTGCAGGGCGATCTCCATGATCTCCTCAGTGATACCGGCGATCTTGATGTCCATCTGCAGGGCGGTTACCGCCTCGGGCGTCCCCGCCACCTTGAAGTCCATGTCCCCAAGATGGTCCTCATCACCCAGGATGTCGGTCAGCACGGCAAAGTCATCACCTTCCTTCACCAGGCCCATGGCAATGCCGCCCACGGGCGATTTCACCGGCACACCCGCATCCATCAGCGCCAGACTGCTGCCGCACACCGACGCCATGGAGCTGGAGCCATTGGACTCCGTAATCTCGGAAACACAACGGATGGTGTAGGGGAAATCATCATGCTCGGGCATGATTGCCTGAACACCACGGCGCGCCAACCGGCCATGGCCGATTTCACGCCGCCCAGGCGGGCCCATGCGGCCCGTCTCGCCCACTGAGTAGGACGGGAAGTTGTAGTGGAACAGGAACGGGTCCCGGCTTTCCCCCTTGAGCGAATCCACGATCTTGGCATCGCGGGCGGTGCCAAGGGTGGTCGTCACAATCGCCTGGGTCTCACCGCGGGTGAACAGCGCCGAGCCGTGGGCGTTCGGCAACAGCCCCACTTCCACACTGATCGGGCGCACCGTATGGTTGTCGCGACCGTCGATACGAGGCTCGTTACGCAGGACCTTACCGCGCACAATCTCTTTCTCGACCTTACCGAAGTATTCCTTCACATCGTCCTCGGTGGGTTCGACGCCTTCCTCACCGGAAGCCAGCGTTTCCACCACGCGGTTCTTGAGCTCGCCCAGCTGGTCCTGACGCTCCAGCTTGTCCTTGACCTGATAGGCCGCCTCGATCTCGCTGCCGAACTGCTCATGGATACGGTTCTTGAGCTCGGTCTTCTCGGGCTCGGGCTCCCAGTTCCAGGAGGTCGGATTGACCTCCTGGACAAATTCGTTGATCCCCTGGATGGCCGTCTGCATCTCATTGTGAGCAAACAGAACGGCACCCAGCATCTGATCCTCAGTCAACCGATCCGCCTCGGATTCCACCATCAGAACGGCGTCCTGAGTGCCCGCCACGACCATGTTGAGACGACTCGCTTCAAGCTTCTCGTAGGTCGGGTTCAGGAAATAACCCTCGTCCTCTGTAAAGCCAACGCGTGCCCCGCCAATCGGCCCTTCAAAGGGCAGCCCGGAAATGGACAGCGCCGCCGAGGCGCCGATCATTGCTGGAATGTCCGGATCCACGTTCCGGTTCGAGGACATGACGGTGCAGATGACCTGCGTCTCATGCTTGAAGCCGTCCTTGAACAGCGGCCGGATCGGCCGGTCAATCAGGCGTGACGTGAGGGTTTCCTTTTCGGAAAGCGGCCCTTCACGCTTGAGGAAACCGCCCGGAATCTTGCCCACGGCGTAGGTCTTTTCCACATAATGGACCGACAGGGGGAAGAACGGCAGCGAGGCCGGTTCCTTGTCCGCCATCACGGTCACCAGCACGGACGTGTCGTCCATGGTGACCAGCACGGAACTTGTGGCCTGCCGCGCGATACGGCCGGTCTCGAGGGTAACGGTGGACCCTGCGAATTCGAAGGTTTTCTTGACTGGATTCACAGTTGCTCCTTTCCAGAGGTTCGTTATTCAGAACCAAGACGGCCAGACCCGGAGGTCTGGCCGACATTGTTTTGACCGTTAGCGCCTGAGTTCAAGGCTGCGGATTATCTCAACGTAGCGATCCGCATTCTTGCGCTTGAGATAATCCAGCAGCTTGCGGCGCTGGTTAACCATCCGGATCAGCCCGCGGCGCGAGTGGTGATCCTGCTTGTTCTCCTTGAAGTGGCTCTGAAGCTTGACGATGTTGTGCGTCAGCAGCGCGATCTGTACCTCTGGGGACCCCGTGTCGCCCTCGGCGCGCTGGTACTGCTTGACGATGTCCTGCTTCTCTTCGTTGGTCAGTGCCATGTGGTTTTTACTCCCGAATATGCTTTGAATGAAAACGGCCCGGACCGCGCATATTTACAGCCCGACCGTCTGGTTGTTTCACGCCCCGGTACGCATCAGCCGCCGGGGTTTGACCGCATCCCCCACCTTTTCCGCAAGGCCAAGGAAGCGCCCCTCCGGATTATAGATCCGGCAAAGTCCGTCGACCGGGGCTTCAGAGGGCGACATGGTAACAGCCTGGCCGTTCGAAATCGACACGGCCCGAGGCTGGTCCAGGACCGTTTCAGGCAGGTCCGACAGAAGCTCATCTGTTGCCCACAGCTGGCCCCGGGCCGCCTCCCGCCCCATGGCTTCAAGCTGATCCAGTGTTATGGCCTGCCCAAGATCAAAGGGGCCGGCCTCTTCACGGCGCAGCTCGGCCACATGTGCCCCACACCCCAGGGCCTCGCCAATGTCGTCCACCAGGGTCCGGATATAGGTGCCCTTGCTGCAGCGCACGCGCAGTGCCAGCTCATCGCCGTCAAGACGCAGCACTGTCAGTTCCTTGATGCGGATGGCGCGCGCCTCACGAGGGACTGTCTGCCCTTCCCGGGCGTATTCATAGAGCGGCCGCCCCTGGTACTTGAGCGCGGAATACATCGAAGGGACCTGCTCAATCGCCCCCCGGAACCGCGCCAGAACCGCTTCAACGCTCGCGCCATCCAGCGCCTCCGGCACGGCGCGCTGCTGCACTGTCTCGCCATCCGCGTCACTGGTGGTGGTGCGCTCACCGAGCCTGGCCACGGTGCAATAGGTCTTGTCCGCCTCCAGAAGGCGCTGTGCAAACTTGGTTGCTTCCCCGAAGCACAGCGGCAGCACGCCCGTGGCAAGGGGATCCAATGCACCGGTATGGCCGGCACGAGCGGCGTTGAGAAGGCGCCGGACCTGCTGGAGGGCAGCGTTGGACGTTACCCCCGCCGGCTTATCAAGCACCAGAACGCCGTTGATGTCGTCCCCACGACGCTTCCGGCCCACTATTCGCCTCCGCCCTCCGGCTCCTCGCCGCCATTACGGCGCTGGTCACTGGCTACCGCTTCACGGATCAGCGACTCCATGTGGCGACTCTGACCGGCCAGCCGATCAAACCGGAAGCGCAGCTGGGGCACCATACGCATCCGCATGGACTTGCCCAGATGCCCGCGCAGGAACCCGGACGCACGCTGGAGAACCTCCAGACTCGTCTGAACCTCGTCACTGCTCTCGTCCAGTTCCACGGTGCTGAGCAGCGTGAAGTAGATATCCGCGTAGCCGAAGTCCCGGGTCACCCGCACTTCACTGATGTTGATCATCCCCAGGCGGGGGTCCTTGACCTCCCGCTGGATCAACTGCGCCAGCTCCCGCTGGATCTGGTCGGCAACCCGGTCGGCCCGACTGAATTCACGCGGCATGCGTACTCCCGATCAATTGAGCTTGCGCTCGACCTGGATCCGGTCAAAGACCTCGATCTGGTCGCCTACTTTCACGTCATATCCCTTCACGCCGATACCGCATTCCATGCCGTTGCGCACTTCGTTCACGTCATCCTTGAACCGGCGCAGGGACTGGAGCTCACCCTCGAAGATCACCACGTTGTCACGCAGTACCCGGATCGGCTTGTTCCGGTACACATGGCCTTCGGTCACCATGCAGCCGGCAACCTGGCCAAAGCGAGGTGACCGGAAGGTATCACGGACCTCCGCGATACCGAGGATCTCCTCACGGTACTCGGGCTTGAGCATACCGGTCAGCGCTCCCTTGACGTCATCAATCAGGTTATAGATGACGCTGTAGTAGCGCAGATCCACGTCTTCCTGCTCCGCCAGTTTCTTGGCGGCCGGTGTCGCGCGGACATTAAAGCCGAAGACCACGGACTCGCTGGTGATCGCAAGGTTGATGTCGGACTCGGAAATGCCACCAACACCGCTGGAGACCACCTGGACCTCGACTTCCTCGTTGCCCAGGTCCTGGAGAGCGCCGGTGATCGCTTCCAGCGACCCCTGCACGTCCGCCTTGACGATGACATTGAGGCTCTTGACCTCCTCCTTGCCCATATTCTCGAACAGGTTTTCGAGCTTGGCGGCCTGCTGGCGATGGAGGCGCTGCTCACGCTCTTTCTCCTGGCGGTACTCTGCCAGCTCCTTCGCCTTTTTCTCGTCCGCCACACGGACAAACTCGTCACCAGCGCTGGGGGTACCGTTGAGCCCCAGCACCTCCACCGGAATGGAGGGTCCGGCGGTCTCTACATGGGCCCCGGTCTCATCCACCATGGCACGGATACGGCCAAAGTACATGCCGGCAACGATCACATCCCCCTTGTGCAATGTGCCGTTCTGGACCAACAGTGTGGCCACGGAGCCACGGCCTTTCTCCATGCTGGACTCCACCACGGTCCCCTTGGCGGGCCCTTTCGGCACTGCGGACAGCTCCTGGATTTCCGCCTGCAGCAGGATCGCTTCCAGCAGATTGTCAATGCCTTCGCCGCTATGGGCCGAAACGTGCACGAACTGGGTTTCACCGCCCCACTCTTCCGGCACCACTTCAAGGCCGACCAGCTCGTTCTTGACCCGGTCCGGGTCCGCATCGGGCTTGTCCACCTTGTTGACGGCAATCACCAGCGGTACGCCGGCAGCCCGCGCGTGCTGGACCGCCTCCTTGGTCTGCGGCATGACGCCGTCGTCAGCCGCAACCACCAGGATGACGATGTCCGTGGAATGAGCACCACGGGCACGCATCTCGGAAAACGCAGCGTGTCCGGGCGTGTCCAGGAAGGTGATCATCCCGTGCCCGGTTTCAACGTGGTAGGCACCAATGTGCTGGGTAATGCCACCGGATTCACCACTGGCAACCTTCGTCTTGCGGATGTAGTCGAGCAGTGAGGTTTTGCCGTGGTCAACGTGGCCCATGACACTGATCACCGGCGCACGGGCTTCGGCCTCGCCCTCGTATTCGATATCGCTGAGCACTTCCTCTTCGATCTCGTCCTCACGGACCGACTTGGCCTTATGGCCCATTTCCTCGACCACCAGGATCGCGGTTTCCTGATCCAGGGCCTGATTGATGGTGGCCATGACACCCATGCCCATCAGGGTCTTGATCACCTCGCCTGCCTTGACGGCCATGCGCTGGGCGAGATCAGCGACCGTGATGGTTTCCGGAATTTCCACTTCATTCACCTTGGGCTTGGTCGGCTTCTCGAAAACATGACGCTTCTGGCGCTGCTGCTGCTTCTTCCGCCGGGACGAGCGCAACGGCTTGCGCGGCGGCTCTTCCTCGGCGGGGGCCGCTTCGGCCTCTTCCCCACCTTCCGGCGATGTATCGAGTTCAGCCAGTTCTTCTTCAACACGCGGCTTCTTGGCCCCTTTCTGGGCCGCTGCCTTGCCGCCTTTGTTCTTCTGCTTGCCGTCGTCGTCCTCGCGCTCCGGCTTACCCTTCTTCTTCTTGGTATGCTTGCGCGTATCCTCCTTCGCCGGCTCGGGGGCAACCGCCGGCTCTTCCTCCGGAGCCTGAGCTTCCGGTTCGCCATCAGCCGACTCATCAGACGTCGCTACCTCAGCATCGGCGCCTTCCACCTCGGCCGGACTTTCGGTGGACGACTCACTGTGCTCGCCTGTGCCGGGCTGGGCCGCTTCACCGGCCGCCTGGGCCTGCTGCTCAGCCGCCTCGGCACTTTCTTCCCCTTCGGGTTGTTCTTCGGCTTCCCGAGCCTGCGCGGCAGCCTCTTCCGCCTGCTGCTGCGAGGCATCGCCCTCGGACTGGCCCTGGGCCTCCGAGCGCTTGACATAGGTCCGCTTCTTGCGCACCTCCACATTCACGGTCTTGCCACTGCTGCCGCGGCTGCCGCCGCCAGTGCGCAGCTGGGTTGTGGTCCGGCGCTTGAGCGTTACCTTGCTCGGTCCGCCGCTTTCAGTCCCACTCTGGTTACGGCGCAGATACGCCAGCAGCGTCTGCTTTTCATCGTCCGTCACCACGTCGTCTTCCGCCCGCTTGCTCAAGCCGGCTTCCTCAAATTGACGGAGCAAGCGATCAACGGGAGCGCCTACGTCTTCGGCCAATTGCTTAACGGTTACTTCGGCCATACTGGTCCTCCTCTCCCGATTATTCCTGGCCCTCGAACCAGGGTGCGCGCGCGGTCATGATGAGCTGACCCGCCCGATCTTCATCCATACCCTCAATGTCGAGTAGCTCATCCACGGACTGCTCCGCCAGGTCTTCCATGCTGTAGATGCCCTTGCCAGCAAGCGCCTGTGCCAGCTCCGGATCCATGCCGTCCATACCGACCAGATCCTCCTGGGGTTCACCACCGCCCTGCTGGCTTTCGGTTCCGGAGGCAAGCGCCTCGTTCAGCATTCCGTCGCGGGCACGCTCTCGCAGTTGCTCAACCAGGTCCTCATCAAAGCCTTCAATGGCCAGCATTTCGTCACGCGGCACATAGGCAATCTCCTCAAGCGTGGTAAAGCCTTCCTCCACCAGCACCTGAGCCAATTCCTCGTCCGCATCCAGGAAGCGCTGGAAGTGTTCCACCAACCGCTGCGCTTCCTTTTCCTGTTTCTCCTCGGCCTCGCTCTCGGTCATCACGTTGAGCTCCCATCCGGTAAGCTCACTCGCAAGGCGTACGTTCTGCCCCCCACGACCAATGGCCTGCGCCAGATTGTCCTCGGCTACGGCCACTTCCATGGAGCTTGTATCCTCATCAATCACGATGGAGACCACTTCGGCCGGCGCCATGGCATTGATCACCAGCTGGGCCGGATTGTCGTCAAACGTGACGATGTCCACGCGCTCGCCGCCAAGTTCATTGGAAACCGCCTGGACACGGGCACCCCGCATGCCCACACAGGCACCGACCGGATCAATACGCCCATCGTTGGTCTTGACCGCGATCTTGGCACGGGACCCGGGATCGCGTGCCGCGCCCTTGATGTTGATGAGCTCCTCGGCAATCTCGGGAACCTCAATGCGGAACAGCTCGATGAGCATCTGAGGACTGGTCCGGCTCAGGATCAGCTGCTGGCCCCTGTGGTCGCTGCGGATGTCTTTAAGCAGCGCCCGCACCCGATCCCCCATGCGGAACGTTTCGCGCGGGATCAGCTGATCACGCGGCAACAGGGCTTCGGCGTTGCTGCCCAGATCCACGATAACGTTATCCCGGGTTACCTTCTTGACCGAGCCGGAAATCAGCTCGCCCACATGCTCGCGGTAACTGTCGACCACCCGGGCACGCTCCGCTTCGCGCACCTTCTGGAAAATGATCTGCTTGGCGGCCTGGGCACCGATACGGCCAAAGGAAACAGACTCGACCTGTTCCTCGTGCACATCTCCGGGCTGCAGGGAGGCATCAAGCTGCTGAGCTTCCTCAAGGGTCAACTCCGTACCCAGAGCCGGTACGGCATCATTGTCCACGATGGTCCAGCGGCGGTAGGTCTCGTAGTCCCCGGTCTTACGGTCCACGCTGACGCGCAGATCCGCCTCCTCGTCCTCATACCGTTTCTTGGCCGCTGTCGCCAACGCCATCTCGATTGCTTCGAAGATCACGTCCTTATCGACGTCCTTCTCGTTCGAGACGGCTTCGACCACCATCAGGATTTCTTTATTCATTGAACAGCCCTGCCTTTCCTGTAAGCCTGATACTGCAAATCACTCGAATACCGGAACGATGCGCGCGCTCTCGATGGACTCGAACGGCAGCTGGAGTTCGTACTCGCCCACCACGAGGCAGATATCCTCACCCTCAACCGCACGCAGAATGCCTTCGTATTTGCGGCGCCCTTCGAACGGCGCGCTCAGCCGGACACTTAACCTGGCCCCAATAAACTCGCGATACTGATCCAGCCGGAATAACGGCCGGTCCATGCCGGGAGAGGAAACCTCGAGGGTATAACCGGTTCCAATCGGATCCTCGACATCCAGCACACCACTGACCTGGCGACTGACCTGCTCGCAGTCATCCACGGTGATGCCCTCGCCGTGATCGATGTAGACCCTTAACGTGGTGTGCTTGCCCTGGGCCAGGTATTCAATCCCCCAGAACACAAATCCCAGCCCTTCAATCACCGGGGCCAGCATTTCCTCAAGCTTGCGAACTTTCGCGGACAATGCGCCTCCGCTGTCTTGCAACCAACCAGCCCCGCCGGTTTTGGCAGGGCCAGAAACAAAAAAAGGGCTCTAACCAGCCCCTTTTCAAAACGTGGCCTCCGGTCTGCGGAGCCACCGAACGAAAAGCCAGCCGTCTTCTGACGGCCTGGCACCTCTCTGGGTGCCGCGGGCTGGTGCTGCCACCCCGCGCATTGCCTCGGCGCCTGCCAAAACAATGCATTGGCAACGCACACTGCGCGCCAAACAGGGGCGAAAGTATAAGCATCACCCCATAATTGGTCAAGCATTGACCAAAAAAAACGGCTTGGCCGAGGAAAGCAGCGTCACCCCTTCCAAGCCGTTCCATTGTTTGGTGCCGAAGGCCGGACTTGAACCGGCACGGCTTGCGCCACTAACCCCTCAAGCTAGCGTGTCTACCATTTCCACCACTTCGGCATGTCGTTTGCGGGGCGTATAGTAACGAACAACCCCGCATTTTCCAATACCCTTTACGGGTTTATTCGATGGACGGGACGCCGTCGTCCTTCCCGTCGCTGTCCTGCCCTTCTCCAGAACCAGAGCCAGCCTCGCTCGCACCAGCGTTGGTGCCAATATCCGGTGCCTGCTCGCCACCAGCCTCCGGCTCGCCCTGCTGCCCGGATTCCTGAGCGGATTCTTCCACCGTCGGAACACCTTCCGCAGCGCCGACCTCAGCCCGCTGCTTGGCGTACATGGCCAGCGCAAAACTGGTTACGAAAAACAATGCCGCGAGCACCGCCGTGAGCTTAACCATAAAGCCCACGCCACCAGAGCTCCCGAACACCGTCTGGGAGGAACCGCCACCAAAGGCGGCGCCAGCGTCGGCTCCCTTGCCCTGCTGCACCAGCACCAGCACCACCAGCGCCACGGCAACAGCCACGTGTACCAGCAGAATGCCTGTTTCAACCCAATCCATAAATCCGTCTCTCAACCGGCCCGACAGATAGCGGCAAAATCGCTCGCATCCAGGGATGCGCCGCCGATAAGGCCGCCGTCAATATCGGGCTGTGCAAACAGTTCGCCAGCCGTCTCAGGCTTGACGCTGCCCCCGTAAATCACGGGCGCCTCGGCCGCGGCCGGATCCAACTCCCCGAGAAGTCCCCGGATGTACGCATGCACCGCCTGTGCCTGCTCCGCCGTGGCGCTCCGCCCTGTTCCAATGGCCCACACCGGCTCGTAGGCAATGCAGATATGGCGCCAATCGGAGTCGGGCACATCCGCCAGCCCTGCCCGGATCTGGCGGGCAACCACGGCTTCGGTCTCGCCAGCCTCGCGCTCCGCTTCGGTCTCACCAACGCAGAGAACGGGATCAAGTCCGGCGCCCAGCGCCTGGAGCAGCTTGGCATTGATGCGCTCGTCCGACTCAGCCCAGTACTGGCGCCGCTCCGAATGGCCGACAATCGCAAAACTGGCATGCTGATCCGCGGCCATGGAGGCAGCGATCTCGCCCGTATGCGCGCCCGACTCCCACGGGGAGACGTCCTGCACACCAACCATGACCCGCCGACTGCTGTTTTCAGTAAGCGCCTCACGCAACGCCGGAACCAGAATGGCCGGCGGCATGACCGCCACTTCCACGGCCGGGTCCAGCCCTTCGAGCGCGGGCACCAACCCGCCCGCATACGCCGCGGCGAAAGCGCCCGCCCCATTGAGTTTCCAGTTTGCTGCTATCAGCCGACGTCGCATACAAGAAGCCGTTTTTCAGGGACGCGGCACTATACCCAAGATCCCGGGGCAGCGCAAGGAAGCTCAGGGCGCCTCACGCTGCACCACGTCTGCCAACTGGCGGACCAGCCGTCCAATGTAGTCCGCATCCTCACCTTCCGCCATAACCCGTATCACGGGCTCGGTTCCCGAGGGCCGCAGCAGGATCCGGCCGCGCTCGCCCAACTCGGATTCCGCCTCACTGACCGCCGCCCGGATCCCCTCAACGTGCTCCGGGTTGAAGCGTTGCCCTACACGCACATTAACCGTTTCCTGGGGCAACCGCGTGACATCGGACAGCAGCGTTGCCAGGCCGCATTCACGTCGATTCATCGCCACCAGCACCTGCAGGGCGGAGACGATGCCGTCGCCGGTGGTGGTCCGGTCCCGGCAAACGATATGACCCGAGCCCTCGCCACCAATCAGCCACTGGCGGCGGATCAACTCCTCCATAACATAGCGGTCGCCAACCCGCGCCCTTGCAAAGGGAATGCCCCGCCGCCCCAGGGCCTGTTCAATCCCCAGGTTCGTCATCAGCGTTCCGACCACGCCACCCTGCAGGCCGCCACCATCCAAACGCTCCCGAGCAATGATGTAGAGCAGCTCATCACCATCCACTTCACGGCCGGCGTGGTCGACCATGATGACCCGATCACCGTCGCCATCGAAGGCGACCCCCAGATCGGCCCCGGTTTCCAGCACCCGCTGGCGCATAGCCTCGGGCGAGGTGGAACCACAGCCGTCATTGATGTTGAGCCCGTCGGGCGTCATGCCCATGGGGGTGACCCGGGCACCCAGCTCCCGGAATACGGCGGGCGCTACGTGGTAGGTTGCACCATGGGCGCAATCCACCACCAGGTGCAGCCCTTCAAGACTGAACTGGCCAGGCACCGTGCTCTTGCAGAACTCAATGTAGCGCCCCGGGGCATCATCAATACGCGCTGCCTTGCCGAGCTCGCCCGCGGACACCACCGCCAGCTCCGCATCAATCCACTGCTCAATACGGGCCTCCAGGGCATCGTCCAGCTTGGTGCCATCGGCCGAGAAGAACTTGATCCCGTTATCGCCATGCGGATTATGCGAAGCGCTGATCACGATACCCGCCGCCGCCCGGAAGGTGCGCGTCAGATAGGCAATGGCGGGCGTCGGCATGGGGCCCAGAAGACGTACATCCATGCCGGCGGCGGAAAGGCCAGCCTGCAGTGCGGATTCGAACATATAGCCCGAGAGGCGCGTGTCCTTGCCAATCAGCATGGTATTGGCCTGACCTTCCCGCCGGAAGGCCCGCCCGGCCGCCCAGCCCAGCTTCAGGATGAAATCCGGGGAGATCGGGCTCACTCCCACCTGCCCGCGAATACCATCCGTTCCAAAATACTTGCGTTCACCCATGAGCTGATTCCTTAACCGTTATACCCGGAGGCCACCCTGATCCCACGCTGCACGCACCATGCGGGCGGCGTCCACGGTTTCTGGTACATCGTGCACCCGCACCACCGCCGCCCCCTTCATCATGGCCATGGTCGCCGCGGCCAGGCTGCCCGGCATCCGCTCTTCCACCGGACGCCCCGTCACCTCACCGATCATCCGCTTACGCGACATGCCCACCAGCACCGGCCACCCATGGGCGACAATCGCCTCCAGGTTTTCCAGCAGAATGAGATTGTGCGTCAGGGTCTTGCCAAAACCAAAGCCGGGGTCATAAAGGAGCCTGTCCCCCGTGATGCCCGCCGCCTCAAGCTCGGCGGCGCGACGCGCCAGATACCCCTGCACTTCCTCCAGGACATTGCTGTACTCAGGCCGATCCTGCATGCTGTCCGGCTCCCCCTGGCGGTGCATGATGCAAACCGGAAGCCCTGAATCCCGCGCGGCATCCACGGCCCCATCACGCTCCAGCGAGCGCACGTCGTTGATCATCCCAACGCCCAGACGCGCCCCTTCCCGCATCACCTCAGGGGCGCTGGTATCCAGAGACACCGGCACACCCAGTTCATGCCGGATCAACTCAATAACGGGACAGACCCGGTCCAGTTCCTCCTGCAAGGGCACCGGTTTGGCGCCAGGGCGGGTGGACTCACCGCCCACATCCACCCAGTCAACGCCAGCCTCAACCATCGCCCTCGCCTGCGCGAGCGCGCGTTCGGGAGCGTTGAAACGCCCCCCATCGGAAAACGAATCCGGCGTGGCATTGATCACGCCCATAACGGCTGGTGACGGCATCTGATCAGGCCGGATGCTCATAATCAGTCTCCACAACGAAAAACGCTCCCGGGCAAAGGCCGGGAGCGTTCAGACTGCCAGGGGCCTGGCAGTCAGTGTTCACCGGCAGGCTCGCCCTTGCCCTCATCATCACCGGCGTTCGAGCCGGAACCGGCATTAACATCGGCTACCACTGTGTCCCCACCCTGGTCATCGTCATCCCAGCCACTGGGCGGGCGCGGCACCTTGCCGGCCATGATGTCGTCGATCTGGCCTCCATCAATGGTTTCGTACTTCATGAGTGCGTCCGCCATCAGGTGCAGCTTCTCCATGTTATCCACCAGGATCTGCTTGGCGGTTTCATAGCACTCATCAATGATGCGGCGCACCTCTTCATCAATGGCCTGGGCCGTGGGCCCGGACATGCCCTTGCCGCCGGATCCGGAATCGTAGCCGGCAAACGGCTCGCTGCGGTCCTCGTCGTACATCAGCGGACCGAGCTTTTCGGACAGCCCCCATTTCGTCACCATGTTGTGCGCCAGCTCGGTGGCACGCTTGATGTCATTCTGGGCGCCAGTGGTCACACCATCCTTGCCCAGCGTCAGCTCCTCGGCGATGCGACCGCCAAAGAGGCTGCAGATCTGGCTGATGATGTAGCGCCGGCTGTGACTGTACTTGTCCTCCTCCGGGAGGAACATGGTCACGCCCAGAGCCCGCCCCCGGGGAATGATGCTGACCTTGTAGACCGGGTCATGCTCGGGCATCAAGCGCCCGACAATGGCGTGGCCGGACTCATGATTGGCCGTGTTGAGCTTTTCCTTCTCGGACATGACCATGGACTTGCGCTCCGAGCCCATCATGATCTTGTCCTTGGCCATTTCCAGCTCGTCCATGGAGACCAGCCGCTTGTTGCGCCGCGCCGCGAACAGGGCCGCCTCGTTGACCAGGTTCTCCAGGTCCGCACCGGAGAAGCCGGGCGTACCTCGCGCAATGTCCCTGGGCTCAACACCGTCCGCCAACGGCACCTTCGACAGGTGAACCTTGAGCACCTGCTCGCGACCCCGGATATCGGGAAGGGGCACCGTTACCTGACGGTCAAAGCGACCGGGACGCAGAAGCGCCGGGTCCAGAACGTCCGGGCGGTTGGTGGCGGCGATCACGATCACGCCCTCGTTGCCCTCAAAACCGTCCATCTCGACCAGCATCTGGTTCAGGGTCTGCTCGCGCTCATCGTGGCCACCGCCCATGCCGGCCCCACGGTGGCGGCCCACGGCATCCAGCTCGTCAATAAAGATGATGCAGGGGCTCTGCTTCTTGGCCTGCTCGAACATGTCCCGCACACGGGAGGCGCCCACGCCCACGAACATCTCCACAAAATCCGAACCGGAAATGGTGAAGAAGGGCACCTTGGCCTCGCCCGCAATGGCCTTGGCCAGCAGCGTCTTACCCGTACCGGGCGGGCCAACCATGAGCACCCCTTTAGGGATATGCCCGCCCAGGCGCTGGAACTTGCTGGGATCCTTGAGGAAGTCCACCAGCTCCCTCACGTCCTCCTTGGCCTCGTCAACGCCGGCCACGTCGCCAAAGCCGGTCTTGACCTGCTCCTCACTCATCAGGCGGGCCTTGCTCTTGCCAAAGGACATGGGTCCCTTGCCGCCTCCGCCGCCGCCCTGCATCTGGCGCATGAAGAAGATGAAGATGGCGATGATGATCAGGATCGGAAAGGAGGCCACCAGCAACTGGGTCCAGATGCTCTGGCCGGAGGACTCCTTCCCGGTCACCTCCACATTGTTATTGTAGAGGTCATCCATGAGGTTGGGATCCTCAACCGCCGGCCGGATGGTGGTGAAGTCGTTCCCGTTCTGCCGTGTTCCGGTGATGGTCTGGCCCTCGATGGTCACTTCCTCGACCTGACCGCCGCGCACCATCTCGATGAACTCGGAATAATTGAGCTTCTGCTGCTGCGGTTCCGGACTGAAGTTCTGGAATACCATCAGCAGCACGGCTGCGATGACCAGCCACAGAACCAGATTTTTTGCCATATCGTTCAAGATCACTCACCCATACTGTCTGCCCGCTCTGAACTCGAACGGTCCTGAAACAAACCTTACACTAATGCGCCCGGCTGCCGCCATAGGCCCTCCAGCCCTTACAGGCGCTTAATGCCCCCGAAATCCCGTGCACACCTGGTACTGCTCGCGCGAACGCGCCCTGGAGGCATCCGGCTTACGGCTGGCCACCCGCCGGAAGTCCTGCTTCATGGTCCGCAGCAGGTCATCAAAGCCTTCCCCCTGGAACACCTTGGTCACAAAGGCACCCCCCGGGCGCAGCACCTCGCGGGCCATTTCGAGTCCCAGCTCCACCAGGTGCATGGCGCTGGGAATATCGATGGCGGCCACACCACTCATATTGGGCGCCATATCCGAAATGACAAGGTCAACGGGGCGTCCTTCCAGCCTGGCCAGCAATTCATCCAGAACGGCCTGCTCCGTAAAGTCACCCTGAACAAAGGTCACATCCGGCACTGGATCCATGGCCAGGATATCACTGGCCAACACCATGCCGCCGGGGCCGACCTTCTCGGCCGCCACCTGGGACCAGCCACCGGGGGCGGCGCCCAGATCGACCACCGTCTGGCCACTGCGGAACAGGCTGTCCTTCTGGTCAATCTCGATCAGTTTGTAACTGGCCCGGGAGCGATACCCGTCCTCCCGGGACTGGTTCACGTAGTGGTCCTGGTGATGCTCGCGCAACCACCGGTCACTGCTCTTGGAACGTGCCAAACCTGCCTCCGAAACGGTGCAACCGGGCTGTGCCGGCTGGTATCATGCCTGCTATCCAATCCATACGATCAAGAGACGCCATCATGTCACTATCCGCCGAACAGCGCCGCCAATACCGGGCTATTGCCCATGACCTCAAACCGGTCGTACAAGTCGGCGACAACGGCATTTCCGATGGGCTGCAGCAGGAGCTGGAGCGAGCCCTGGATGACCACGAGCTCATCAAGATCAAGGTAGCCTCCACGGACCGCGACGAACGACGGGAGCTGATCGATGCGGCCTGTGAGGTCACGGGTGCGGAACTGGTGCAGGTGATCGGCAAGATGGCCGTGCTGCTGCGTCGCACGGCCGAGCCCAATACCAAGCTCTCCAACCTGCGTCAGCGCTAGATGTGCATGACTTCGTTGATCTCGTATTCCACGGTGCCGGAAGGCACCTCAACCGATACTTCGTCGCCCTCCTCCTTCCCGATCAGCGCCCGGGCGATCGGTGAGGAGACCGAGATCCGGCCTTCCTTGATGTCCGCCTCGTCGTCACCCACGATCTGGTAGGTGACCTCCTCCTCGGTCTCCACATTGATCAGGCGCAGGGTGGTGCCAAAGATCACCTTGCCGGTTTTCTCGATCGTGGTGACATCGATCACCTGAGCGGCGGCCAGCTTGCTCTCGAGCTCCTGGATCCGGCCTTCGACAAAGCTCTGCTGCTCGCGCGCCGCGTGGTACTCGGCGTTTTCCTTCAGATCCCCGTGCTCACGTGCTTCCGAGATCGCCGCGATAACCCTGGGGCGCTCCTCGGATTTGAGCCGGTACAGTTCGTCACGCAGGGCCTGCTCGCCCCGTTTGGTCATGGGAACACGGTTGTTGCTCATTGTTGATACCCCGCATGCAGATCCTGGAGGCGGCGCACCTGGCGCTCAGAGCCGAAACGGATGGCGCGGCAGAATGCCTCGCCGCCAGTTAGTGTGGTGGCGTAGGTGACCTTGCGCTGAAGGGCTGACTGGCGGATCTGCGCCGAATCCGCGATGGCCTTGCGCCCCTCGGTGGTGTTCACGATCAGGTCAACCTGGCCGTTCTTGATGGCGTCCACGATGTGCGGCCGACCCTCGCGGACCTTGTTCACTTTCTCAACCTCGAGCCCTGCCTCGGACAGAACCCTGGCTGTTCCCCCAGTGGCGGTAAGCCGGAAGCCCACGTCCAGCAGGTCGCGCGCCAGGCGCACCACGTCCGGCTTGTCGGCATTACGCACACTGATGAAAGCGGTGCCGGAGCTGGGCAGCGTTTCGCCCGAGCCCAGCGCGGCCTTGGAAAAAGCTTCGTCGAAACTGTCGCCAAGGCCCATCACCTCGCCGGTGGACTTCATTTCCGGCCCGAGGATCGGATCCACGGACGGGAATTTCGGGAAGGGGAAGACCGATTCCTTCACCGAGTAGTACTGGGGCACGGACTCCGTGGTGATGCCCTGCTCCTCGAGACTGACGCCCACCATACAGCGGGCGGCAATGCGCGCCAGCGACCGGCCCACGGCCTTGGAGACAAAGGGCACGGTCCGCGAGGCCCGGGGATTCACCTCGATCACATAGATCTCGCCGTTCTGCCAGGCCAGCTGCACGTTCATGAGCCCGACCACGTTCAGCTCCAGCGCCATGCGCTTGACCATGTCGCGCATCTGGTCCTGGACGTTTTCCGGCAGTGTGTACGGTGGCAGCGAACAGGCGGAATCACCGGAATGCACCCCGGCCTGCTCAATGTGCTGCATGATGCCGCCGATCACCGCGGTCTGACCGTCGCACACGGCGTCGATATCAATCTCGATGGCGGAATTCAGGAAGTGGTCCAGCAGCACCGGGCTGTCGTTCGAGACCCGAACGGCGCTGCGCATGTACTCCTTGAGCTCCTCCTCAGTGTAGACGATCTCCATGGCACGGCCACCCAGCACATAGGAGGGACGCACCACCAGCGGGTAGCCAATGTCACGCGCCACCAGGATGCCTTCCTCCAGGCTGCGCACCGTGGCGTTGGCCGGCTGCTTGAGCCCCAGCCGGTTGATCATCTGCTGGAAGCGCTCCCGGTCCTCCGCCCGGTCGATGGCATCCGGGCTGGTGCCGATGATGGGCACGCCCGCCGCCTCCAGGCCGCGCGCCAGCTTGAGCGGCGTCTGGCCGCCGTACTGGATGATCACCCCGTCCGGATTCTCGGACTGAACGATCTCCAGCACATCCTCCAGGGTTATGGGCTCAAAATAGAGCCGGTCGGAGGTGTCGTAGTCCGTGGAGACCGTTTCCGGGTTGCAGTTGATCATGATGGTCTCATAGCCATCATCGCGCATTGCCAGCACGGCGTGCACGCAGCAGTAATCAAACTCAATGCCCTGGCCGATGCGGTTGGGGCCGCCCCCAATCACCACGATTTTCTTGCGGTCACTGACGTTCGCCTCACACTCTTCCTCATAGCTGGAGTACATGTAGGCGGTGGACGACTCGAACTCAGCGGCACAGGTGTCCACGCGCTTGTACACCGGCCGTACACCCAGATCGTGGCGCAGCTTGCGGAAGCTCTGCTCGGAAACCCCCAACAGGCTCGCCAGGCGCGTATCGGAGAAGCCCTTGCGCTTGAGCCGGAAGACCGTCCTGTAATCAAGGTCCGCCATGCCCGTGGACTGGAGCTGCTTCTCCTCCTCGATCAGATCCTGGATCTGGACCAGGTACCAGCGGTCAATGAAGGTATACTCAAAGACCTCCTCCAGGCTCATTCCCCGGCGGAAGGCCTCACCGATGTACCAGCTGCGGCTGGCGCCGGGCACCTTGAGCTCATGGATGAGCGTATCCTGGGCGTCCTCGGTATTCTCCAGGATCGGGTCCAGACCGGAGGCGCCGGTTTCCAGCCCACGCAGCGCCTTCTGATAGGACTCCTGGAAGGTACGACCGATGGCCATCACCTCGCCCACGGACTTCATCTGGGTCGTAAGCCGGGGATCGGCCTGCGGGAACTTCTCAAAGGTGAAGCGCGGGATCTTGGTGACCACATAGTCAATGGACGGCTCAAACGAAGCCGGCGTAATGCCGCCGGTGATGTCGTTGCTCAGTTCGTCCAGCGTGAAGCCCACCGCCAGCTTGGCCGCCACCTTGGCGATGGGGAAGCCGGTGGCCTTGGACGCCAGCGCCGAGGAGCGCGACACCCGCGGGTTCATCTCGATCACCACCATGCGCCCGTTGGCCGGGTTGATGCCGAACTGGACGTTCGAGCCGCCGGTCTCGACCCCCACCTCGCGCAGCACCGCCAGCGAGGCATCGCGCATGATCTGCCATTCCTTGTCCGTCAGCGTCTGCGACGGCGCCACGGTAATGGAGTCCCCGGTATGCACGCCCATCGAGTCCATGTTCTCGATGGTGCACACAATGATGCAGTTATCGTTCTTATCCCGCACCACCTCGGTTTCGTATTCCTTCCAGCCAATGAGCGACTCATCAATCAGCAGCTCATTAGTGGGCGACAGGGCCAGGCCCCGCTCACAGATCTCGTGGAACTCCTCCCGGTTGTAGGCAATACCGCCACCGGAGCCGCCCATGGTGAACGAGGGCCGGATGATGCAGGGCAGCCCGATGTAGTCCAGAACCTGGTAGGCCTCTTCCATGCTGTGGGCCATGGAAGCACGCGGGGTCTCCAGGCCGATGTTGTGCACCGCCTTGTCAAAGCGGTCGCGGTCCTCGGCCTTATCAATGGTATCCGCGTTGGCGCCAATCATCTCCACGCCGTGCTTCTGCAGGATGCCGTGGCGCTCCATGTCCAGGGCGCAGTTCAGCGCCGTCTGGCCACCCATGGTCGGCAGCAGCGCATCCGGCTGCTCCTGCTCGATGATCTTTTCAATGGTGCGCCAGGTGATGGGCTCAATGTAGGTGGCATCCGCCATCACCGGATCGGTCATGATGGTCGCCGGATTGGAGTTCACCAGGATAACCCGGAACCCTTCCTCGTGCAGCGCCTTGCAGGCCTGGGCGCCGGAATAGTCAAACTCACACGCCTGGCCGATCACAATGGGACCGGCGCCAAGAATCAGAATGCTTTGGATATCGTCTCGTTTCGGCATTGAACCCTTACCCTGTTCGTGTCGAGCCGGAATGCTGATGGTCGTCCATCAGGCGGGTAAACGCATCGAACAGCGGGATCACGTCCCGCGGCCCGGGGCTGGCCTCCGGGTGGCCCTGGAAGCTGAACACCGGTGCGTCACGCAGGCGCATGCCCTGCAGCGTGCCATCAAAGAGCGAGCGATGGGTTACCTCCACGTTATCCGGCAATGACGTCTCGTCCACCGCAAAGCCATGGTTCTGGCTGGTGATCACCACGGTTCCGTCGGTTACCTGCTCCACCGGATGGTTGGCGCCATGATGGCCGAATTTCATCTTTTCACTGCGCCCGCCCACGGCCAGTCCCAGCAGCTGGTGCCCCAGACAGATGCCAAAGGTCGGGATCTGGCGCTCGATGCAGCCCTTCAGGGCCTCGATCGCGTAATCACAGGGCTCGGGGTCGCCCGGGCCATTGGAGAAGAAGACGCCATCCGGCTCGTAGGCCATGACCTCATCAAGCGGTGTCCGGGCCGGAACCAGGGTGACGTCGCACCCACGCGAGACCAGCAGCCGCAGGATGTTGTACTTGATGCCGTAGTCGTAGGCGACCACGCGATAGCGCTTCTCCGGCCCCTCGCCATAGCCCTCGTCCAGGGTCCAGGCGGACTGGGTCCAGGTGCGTGCCTCCCGGCAGCCGGCCTCGGAGGCCAGATCCATGCCCTTGATGCCCGGGAAGTCCCGCGCCAGCCGCAGCGCCTGTTCCTCGGTGGCGTTGGCGCCGGCCACAATGGCGCCGCCAAGCGCCCCCTGGTCGCGGAGCAGCCGGGTCAGGCGGCGGGTGTCCACGCCGGCAATGGCCACCACATTCTCACGCCGGAGATACTCCGGCAGGGACTCATTGTGGCGCCAGTTGCTGGCGAGCAACGGCAGATCACGGATGATCAGGCCCGCAGCGCGCACGCGGTCGGATTCCATGTCTTCCGGGTTGGTACCGGTGTTGCCAATGTGCGGATAGGTCAGCGTGACCATCTGGCGGGTGTAGGATGGATCGGTCAGTATTTCCTGGTAGCCGGTCATGGCCGTATTGAACACCACCTCACCGCTGGTGGCGCCGTCGGCCCCTATGGCCTCACCGCGGAAGATACTGCCATCTGCAAGCGCAAGGATTGCCGGGTTAGTCAATGCCATGCCCCTCATAGCGTGTCTGGCGGGAATCAGCGCGCCGCATGCACCGGGTCCACACGCAAAAAACGGGACGGTAATCCGGATTCCGTCCCGCTTTCAGGGAATCGTCCGGCCTTGCTTAAAAGCCGGCCAGCTTTTGCGATGGTCAAGCCGCTGATGGGCGCGTTTGGAACGCGGGTATTATAAGCGCCGGCGCCCCCGATTGTCCATTGAGCGCCCGGGGCCGGGGTCTTCAGAACCTCAGCACATCATCCCCGTCATCTTCACCAAAGAGCGCATCCAGGTCCACCTCGGGCTTGCGGGTGCGCTGCTCAATCTCATCGTGCAGCTGGTACAGCTTGCGCAGCCCCTTCAGGCGATGCTCCGAGATCAGCTGCGTGTACGCCACCGACAATACCCCGGAACGGGCCAGTTGCCCCAGAACCTGAGGGTCCAGCGTGCGTAGTGCCTGCTCGTCAACGTGATAGAGGCCCTGAACAGCCACCGGGTCGGTGTTGGCGTCTGACTGCACCTTCACCGGCCATTCCGTGATCAGGCCATTCTCTGCGAGCGCGTTGACCGCCTGCTGGGTCTTGAGCCGGCTGGCTTCCAGGGTTTGATGGAAGTTGCTGAACCCACTCAGTGTCTGCGAGGGCTCGCCTTGCGGTGTGAACAGCGGCTCATCCTCGGGTTCGGCCTGCACATGGAACCGGTCACTGTCCGCATCCACGCACAATACCCTGCGGTTATTGCCCTCCACTTGCATCAACCGGAAGGGATAGCCCCGATAATAGGCGGGCACATAGCCCCCAATCCAGCGGCCATCTGGGTGCACATAGAGGTTACGGCCCGGTTGCAGGGCCTGGACCGCTACAAGCTGGTAAACGCCAGAATCATCGTTATGAATGAAGCCGAGTGCCATGGTGGGCACCAGGTGCGGCAGCTCGTCCAGCACCACAGGCACCACCGCATCCTTCTGCGCCACCGGAAAGCCCTGGCGCGGCGCCAACCCTGCCTGCTGGTGTTTTTCCCTGTTGATCGGAATAATCTCGGTCATCGACTGTTCTCATCTTTAGCTGTGGCCTACAATAGCGCGCAGTTAATCAGCACCCCTGCCTGCTGTCAAAGTCCCTTATACTCCTGAGTGAGCACGCGCCAGCCCAATGCATCACGCTGCCCCCAACGCCGCTACTGAAACCGGCATGATCGCCTATGACTTTCTCTACTGTCGCGGTGGAGCGGAATACGTAACCCTGGCACTGGCACGCAACCTTCCCCGGGCCAGCGTCTGTGTGGATTTCCGGCAACCAGAGGCGTTCCCGGATGCCGCACTGGAAGGGATCCCCCTGCACCAACTGGGCCAGCCACCACGGGTCAGGGCGGCAGGCTGGCGCACCCTTCGGGGCATGCATCAATTCCACCACCGCGCCACGCTGGTCGCGCAGCCGGACTGGGTTGTGTTCAGCGGTGCCAACGCGCCACTGGCAGTACGCCACCGTCAGCGCGGTCGCAACCTGTATTACTGCCACACACCACCGCGCTTTGCCTACGACCTGTACCACTGGTACCTGTGGCAACTGCCGCGCTGGCAGCGGCCCGCTTTCCGTGCCCTGAGCGCCCGTGTCCGCCACCAGTATGAACGCGCCCTGGCGCGCATGGACGTCATCCTGGCCAACTCCGCCAACGTTCAGCAGCGGCTCCACGACCATACTGGCGTGTGCGCTGAAGTCGTGCCACCACCCTGCGACACCGAGGGCTTTCGCTGGTCAGGATCGGAAGGGTATTATCTGTCAACCGCACGCCTTGAGCCCTACAAACGGGTCGACCTGCTGGTGGCGGCATTCCGACGCATGCCCGAGCGGCGTTTGATCATTGCCTCAGGGGGGAGTGAGCAGGCGCGGCTCCAGCGCATGGCCGAGGACGCGCCCAATATTGAGTTCACAGGCTGGCTCAGCGACGCGAAGATGCGCGAGCTGGTCGGTCGCGCGACCGCCACCCTCTACATGGCGCGGGATGAGGACTTCGGCCTTTCGCCGGTGGAATCCATGGCGGCAGGCAAGCCTGTGATCGCAACAGCTGAAGGTGGACCACTGGAAACCGTCAGCCATGGCCAGACCGGTCTGCTGATCCCACCTGACGCTGGACCAGAGGCCATCGTGAACGCCGTTCACCAGCTGCCACCCGAAGTAGCCGCCGGGATGCGCAGCGAGTGCGAACAACAGGCGCGGGCATTCAGCACTGATCAATTTCTGGCGCGGATGCAGGCCGCCATTGACCGCACCCGCCCGGGCACGGACTGAGTATGCGGGTACTGCACGTTTACAAGAGTTACTTCCCCGAGACCCAGGGCGGCCTGGAAGAAACGATCCGCCAGATCTGCCACAGCACCAGCCACCAGGGGGTTACCAACGAGATTTTCACTCTGGGCCCCAGACAAGGAGCCCACCGCATTGAACGCGAGGAAGCCACGGTGCGACGCTGGCCGCGGGACCTGGAGATCGCTTCCTGCGGCATGTCCGCCAGCGCGCTCGCCCAGTTCCGGGCGGCGGCACAGGACGTGGACCTGCTCCACTACCACTACCCCTGGCCCTTTGCGGACCTGATGCACCTGACCAGTGGCACGAATACCCCATCGGTGCTCACCTACCACTCGGATGTGGTACGCCAACGGCTGCTGCAAAGCCTGTACCGGCCCCTGCGGGATCGGTTCCTGAAGCAACTCTCGCGAATTGTCTGCACCTCGCCCAACTATCTGGCCAGCAGCCCAGTACTGGCAACCGTGGCGCAACAGCGCCCGGAGCGCCCCCCAGTGGATATCATCCCCATTGGCCTCGACCCGAAAACCTACCCGGAACCGGATACCGCAACCCTCCATGAGACAGAGCAGCGCTGGGGGCGGGATTTTTTTCTTTTCGTGGGGATGCTGCGGTATTACAAGGGACTGCACATACTGCTGGAAGCGGCGGCACACTCCCCCCTGCCTGTCGTCATCACCGGCAGCGGCCCTGAAGAAGCGGCGCTCAAGGCACAGGCCCACCGTGCCGGGCTGGGCAATGTACACTTTACCGGCTATGTGTCCGACACAGACAAGGCCGCCCTTTACCGGCTCAGCCGTGGTGTGGTCTTTCCCTCCCATCTGCGCTCGGAAGCCTTTGGTGTCAGCCTTGTGGAAGGGGCCATGTACGGCAAGCCACTGATCTCCACGGACATCGGCACCGGCACCAGCTACGTGAACGCGCACCGGGAAAGCGGCCTCGTGGTGCCGCCCAATGACGCCACCGCCCTGCACCACGCCATGTCACAGCTGTACCAGGACGAGGCGCTCAGCCGCCGGCTCGGCCAGGGCGCCCGGCAGCGTTACGAAGCGCTCTTTACCGCCGAGCGCATGGGGACCAGCTACATGGCCCTTTATAACGAGGTGCTTGGCCGCAAGCCGGAGGCACCTCAATCAACCGTCACCGGGACCAGAGCGGTGCTCTCGCAGTCCCGGTCACCCGGGGAGCCATCGCAGAACTGAATGGCGTAATCCACGTCATCACGCAGTTCCCCCACCATCATGCGCTGACTGTCGGTGGCCGCAACCTCGCGGCCCTGCGCCAGGGTCAGCGCATCACCCACGGCCACTTCAAACAAAACCACCTGCTCGCGTGGCGGCGCCTCGCTCAGGCGCAGCTCCCTCAACACCTCCGGCTCCCCGGCGAGTCCACCCTCCGCCAGGGCTGTATTGATCGCCGCACGCAGCGCGGGTGAACGCCCCCCCTCAAGGGGCGGGCCCAGGGTAGCGCCCCGGGGGTCGGTGCGAGCGCCCACGAGGTGTTCCAGGGTTCCGAGTGCATTGACTATCCCGGCCCCAAAATCCGATGCCTCGATTCCCGCTGAACGCGAACCTGCGCTCAGCGATGGCGGATGGGCGCTGCGCAGCAACGCGTTCTCCAGCTCATCCACGCCAACGCCGGGCACATTAGCCCGGGCGAGCGCCGCCGCAGCCGTCACGATGGGAGTCGAAAAGGAGGTACCGTTGGCGCCCCAGCGCCCGGAACGGTCGTCCTCCACGGCAACCCCAAAGCCCTGCGCAGCCAGATCCGCGCCGGGGCCCACACTGACTCCGTCAACTACATGGTCGCCAGCGGCATCGAGGGCCGTCACGGACAATACATGATCACAGTTGGCGGGCGCCGTCTCTCCCGGTTCACGGTCCGGATCATTACCCGCAGCGGCCACCACCAGCACACCGCGGCTCCGCGCACGGTCAATGGCCTCCTGCTCAAAAGGTGCGCACTGATCCTCGGCCCCCAGTGAGATATTGATGACATCCATGGGTTCCGCCGGCGGGGTTACCCCTGGCCGCTCGGGATCAATGCCCGCAGCCCACAGAATGCCGTCCACCACATCGGAGCGCCCACCCTGGCCCTCGCAGTCCAGCACCCGCGCCGCAAAGAGCTCCATTGCCGGCAGAACCCCCGCGATGCCGTAGCCATTGTCCTGGGGGGCGGCGAGAATGGCGCCGATCTGGCTCCCGTGGCGGGCCGGGCCCGTATCACAGCGGCCGCCAAAGTCCGGCAGGACCTGCCACTCACTGGGCGGGCGGCTGGCGCCACTGCCCGCCTCCTCGGAAACCAGGTTGACACCACCGGCCCAACGAGCGCCCTCAGGGTAGTCCGCCACGCCGGAATCCAATACGGCGACGCGGGGCGGTTCCGCCACGCGCGTGGCCTTGAGCGCTTCTCCCAACGCCGAGGCACCCGCGCGCTCCGGCTGCTGTTCAGGGGCCGCCCAATAGTGCTGATGTCGGAAGGCGGGATCACTGAACAGCGGATCACCGGAGGCATCCCGCGCCGGGGGAGGGGCAACGGCAAGCGCGTTTACCTCCCCCGTAGCCGGCTCCGGCTCCCGAAACTCTACCTCTGGCACAGGCGACGCCGCATCCTTCACGACACTGCGCACGCCGGGGCGGCGCCGCAGGTCCTCACGGACGGCTGCCACGGCATCAGCAGGCACACGGATGAACTGCAGGTCCCGCCGCTGCCCCACGACCTCGGCGTAGCCCAGGGTATCCCCAAGCTTCACGGCGCCAGGCTGATACTGGACCACAAGACGCACACCAGCCTCTTCCGCCGCGATTCCCAAGGGTGCCAGCAACAAGAAGGCGCTAAAGAACAGAACGATCGTCCAGAGCCTGGTCCCCTGCATCAACGACGCCCCTCACATTCCGGCAGCTGCCCGGAACCCATCACGCCTGCCAGATGCGCCCAGGAGGCGTCCAGGCGCCAGCGGCTCCCGTTGCGGGTGCCGAGACGGGTGTTGCCAATGATCGAGGAAACCCGGCCGGAGGCTGCGTCATAGTGGAGGTTGCGCTCAGGGGGTGATTGCAGGGGCAATGGGTCATAGGCTTCATTCACCGGCCCGTTGCCATGGGCATCCTGGTGGCTTCGTGCGGCATGGGCCACAGCGTCCACGGCCTGCTCCAATGAGGCGGCATTGATGGCACCGCGCCGGTATTGATCCAACGCACTGGCAAGCCCACTGTAAGCCTCGGTGAGCACCGGCGCGTCACCGGTAAAGGGCAGCCCCCATTCCGCCCGGAGCGCGGCGTAGTCCGCGTATCCCTGATCCTGGCGTACATAGGCGGCGCCCGCTGCCACCTCGGCAATGGCGCAATCCTCCGCCAGCGTGAGGACCCTCTTCCGTGCGTTCAGCCAGGCACCAGCACGCTCCCGGATGGGCACGCCGTCTGTATTCACCAGATTGACCCGGAATTCGCCCAGGCGCTCCCCCGCTTCATTGAGGAGGGCCACCGTGACGGTACGGGGACGGTCGACATCACTGGGGGTGAGAACCACGGCCTGGACCGCGAGTGATGCCTCGAGCATGCCGGGGTTGCCGGTCATAACGCGAGTGGCCTGCCCGGCCAGATTGGCACTCAGGGCGCGCTCCCGGGAGGCAACCGAATCCTCCAGCGTGAAGGGGGTCAGCTCCCGGAATCCGGGGGCTGTGCCGCGCTCGTTCAGTGGCTCATTGGACGTGGCTTCGTTGCGCCCGTTGTCACCGTCGCCGGACGAACCGCCAAGGCACCCTGCAAGGAGCAGACACAGGGCTGGAACCAGGACTGCTTTATGTTGGCTCACGTGGTGCTCCGCAACTGACGCTTTCAGTCCAGTTTAGCGGTGATGCCCACACAGGCCAAATCCCATGACCCAATCCCCGGACACAAAAAAGCCCCACTTCCGAGGAAGTGGGGCTTAATCGAGCTATCGAGAAAGTGGGTCAGAACCACCGAGGGAGCTGCCGACCCACCAGAGCGCTATTAGGCGTTACCCAACCAGCGCATCTGCCATCTCGATGTTGGCACCGAAGTCAGCAACGCCAACAAGGTTCGCATCGGTGAAGTCCGAGCCATCCTGAGCGGATGTCATCTCGAAGATCTTGTACTCACCTTCGTCAGTGTGGTTTTCGACCATGACGATGTGCTTACCATCACTGCTCTGATCGGTAATGGTATTCACAGTCTGGTTGCCCAGATTGCCATAGCTGTTGCCATTGTCCTGGAACGCATCGAGCAGATCCGAGGCACTCATGTTACCCCAGCCTTCGTCAGAGGAAGGACTAAAGTCAGTGATTTCGGCAACATCGTTGGCCGTGAAGGATGTACCACCACCGGCGGACACGTCATTGCTCCCCGTTGCGGGCGCAGTCTCGGCAGACTCACTGGAACCGGAGTTGTTGATCTCGGTTGTGAGGAATGCAGAGAAGTCCAGCGCGTCGGTGGAGTTGTCAGCGGTCGTATCGTCGAAGTTGACGATGGTGTTGTGACCCTGCTGGGTACCACTGAAGACAACGGTTTCGTTGCTGTCAGAGCCTGTACCAAGCACCAGCACGTCTTCGTTGGAGCCAACGTCAACGATGTTGTCGCTGGTCTCTGTGCTGTCAGCCCCGCTTACAGGCTTATTCCCGCTGTCGTTACCGAGCACCATCTCAGTCCCATCGGCGGACTCAGTGAGACCTTGGAAGTTGTCTGAGATGCTCGTCACCGACTCATCCAGAATATCTTGAGCAGATTTCGAATTAGTCGAATCAGTCACTTTTTCATATTCATTCACAATGCTGGCGGCATCCAGACTGCTGTTATTGGCAACATCGGCAGACGCCAGATCAATCCGCAGGTCCTCACCCGCAAAAGTGCCGTCAATCTTGGACTTGACCACGAGCGTGTTATCCGGGCCGTCAGTCGCAACCAGCAGCTTGCTCAGTGTCGCGTCGTCGTTGATGGCGTCCTTGATCGCCTGGTTGATGTTGCGCTCATCACCCTGGAAATCCTGGGTCGGCACGGTCACGGTCGACTCAAACGCATTCACGTTTGCCTCCGCAGCGCCTTCGGTAACACCTGCGGATTTCGCAGCTCCTGAGAAGGAAACGGTCAGCTGGGCGCCCGCAAGGAAAGTAACCGCCTTCTGAGTGGGATCAGTTGGGTTTTCCGAAACCGCCGAACCCTGCAGGTCGGTCAGGTCCTGGTTCTCGGCGTTCAGCACCCATTGTGCTTTGGAGCTGACATTACCGATGGTGCCATCTTCCTGAAGCAGCTCATAGGTCGCTGAGCCAGCGTTGTCGGTGTAGACCGTATCGTTACCAGCGCCGGTTTCGATGGTCAGGTCACCGCTGCCAACGGTCTTGATCATGTCGTTGCCGCTGCCGGATTCAACACTGGCGTTCTTGAGGTCCGACTGGTCGTTGTACCAGTTGTCTGTCAGGCCTGCATCAGTGGCCACAAAGTTTGTGGTCAGCACGTTGTTGCCGCCGCCCAGGTTGATATCAAGCACAGCATCTTCGTGCGCGATTGCTTCCTGGGAGAACGTCAGCAGCAGCTGATCATCACCACCGCCGAGGTTGTAACCGTAAGTGACGTTATCGGCGGCCGCGTTGTCGCCGAAGTCTTCCTGATCCAGGTCACGGTCAATCACTGCGGAGGTCACGCTCGCGTCAAGCGCGATTTTGCCAGCGAAGCCAGAGGCGTTGAACTCACGAACGTCGTTGATCCCGGCATCAGCGCTTGCGGTAATGCTTTCACGGCCGCCCGGCTCGCCAACCTGCTCGCCAATCAGGAAATGACCAACGTTGCCTTCGAGGTTGATCACCTCAAGCGCATCGTGGGTCTGGTTCTTCAGCGGGTTGGAAGCCAGTGACGTCAACCATACGGAGTCGTAGTTGCCTTCGTTGGCAGTCACGTCAAACTGCTGAACGCCAACCTTGGTGTTGGACTGGCCAGAGAGGTTCACGCTGCCGCCCTGGGAGCCGTAGCCCACGTTTTCCAGTTCCAGGTTGGTGCGGATCAGTTCTTCGCGCACGGACGTGTCCGTCTCGGTCTGGAGCTCGGCCGTGTCGATGTTGCCGCCTTCAACCGGGCTGGTGCTGAAGCCGCCAGTTGTCAGCTCGCCGCCGTCTGTTGCGGTCAGCACGATCTGCGTGCCCACCACGTTCTTGCCAGTGGTCTGCTGGGTTTCTTCATCGGTCTGCTGGCGCTCAAAGTCGTTGCCGGTGCTGACCTCAATCTGACCCAGTTCCGGACGATCTTCCGCCATGGCGTTCAGCTCGGCAGCCGCCGCGTCCGCCAGCTCCTGATAGGTCTCGGCGCTGGCCATGTCTTCAGAGAACACCTCAACGGCTTCGCCATCAAGGAAGAAGCTGAAGCCTTCAATACGAACGGAGGACAGCGAGTCCTGCTTGTCGTTCGCGTCAGCGTGGCGGTCGATCACTTCCAGGATCAGCTCGTTGCCCTGCTGCTCAACGACGTTGTCCAGCGTCGGGGAGAGGAAATAGCCTTCATAATGACCCTGCTCACCCAGCTGGTCGCTCAGGTCAAAGGTGTAATCCTTGCTGATGGTCGTAGAGCCCTGGTCGATAGCCGACTTACCCAGATTGAAGATCTTGTGGGTCTGGGACTCATAATCAGACGTAGCGCCGTTATTAGCCTTATGAGTATGCTCGTCCAGAACGGCTTCGTTTTGATCGGTATTGAAGGTGATGTCGGTTTCGACTTCCGGCTGTTCGCCGTTGCCGTTGCCGTTGTCGTCGTCTTCGACATAGTTGCCGTCAACGCTTTCCAGGTCCAGACTCTCTTCAGCTTCAGCGGCTGTCAGGTCTTCCCCATTCTCGGCCGCCGCCTGGATGAAGAACTGGGTGACCTGGCTCGCGCTGTACTCGGTCAGGCCGCTTTCGGAGCCGGTCATTTCACCGACCCAGTACTCGACACCAGTCTGGTCCGCTTCGCTTTCTTGCGGATCACGGCCCAGAAGGTTCTGATAGAGACTGGTCACGAAATCCTCAACGTTGGATTCGTCGTTTGCATCGTACCCGAGGTTGCTCACGAGCGATTCAGCCAGATTCTGGCCGCTGGTCTGATTATTCAGAGCCTGCTCAAGTTCCTGCTGGCTCGGCAGCTCACCAGTCACCGCTTTATAGGTGCGGATGACATTCAACTCGTCGTTGGTAAACGCCATGTTTTAACTCTCCGTTATGTAGCGAATGTATCGTTACAGATGGTTTCGGTGCGTGCCACGCTCGCTCACTGAGCGCGATGCAACGCCGCCCTCCTGATGAGTATAGGCGAACTATACTGCTACAGGATTCTAGACTGGGCCTCCATAGGTGTCAAAAGGTTTCATAACTTTCTGGCAGAGCCCTGCTTGGAGGGGACTTTCCCTGTGCTGCAGGCTGGCCATGGAAGCGCCATACCATATTGGGTGACGCTAGCGCGAGTGGCGGCCTTATTGCAACTCTGGGCACCCCGGCGGCCACTTTCAGGCCCCACATGAGGGGTGGTAGGATTCGCCTGCCTGTTCACCCGACCAACCCGGTAACCACGGCGGACCCCAGATCTATGACCAATGACTTTTACCGTGCCTTTGAGGACAGCCTGCGCGGCTCGGAGGCGGCGGTTCTGGAGCGGCTTTCCTTTTATCGCCCCTTTCTGCGGGCGCTGGCCGGCACACTCAGCGCGCCGGCGCTGGACCTTGGCTGCGGGCGGGGCGAATGGTTGTCGCTGCTGGCGGAAGAAGGCCTGGCAGGCCGCGGCGTGGATCTGGATGACGGCATGCTGGAAGGTTGCCGCGCCCGTGGCGTGGATGGGGTTTACGGCGACGCACTGGCGGCGTTGGAGCAGGCGGCAACAGACTCACTGGGCCTCGTAACAGCCTTTCACCTGGTCGAACACCTGCCGTTTGCCACGCTGCTGGCGCTGGTGTCCGAGGCGCAGCGCGCGCTGGCTCCGGGCGGATTGCTGATCCTGGAGACGCCGAACCCGGAAAACCTGCTGGTAGGCAGCTGTTACTTCCATACCGACCCCACCCACGAAAAGCCGCTGCCGCCGGGGCTGCTGCGCTTTGTGGCCGAGTACACCGGACTGGCGCCAGCAGTGGTGCAGCGGCTCAACGAGGATCCGGACTGGGCGCCCGGCGCCGATGCTGGCTTCATGGGGGTATTGAAGGGCGTAAGCCCGGATTATGCCGTACTGGCCCAGAAGCCCGGCCATGAGGAAGCGACCTCGGCACTGGCCCCCCTGCTGGCGGCCACCCCCGGGGTAGCCCCGGACCAGGCTGTGGCGGACTGGGAGGGGCAGCGCGAGCGCGAACAGGGTGCGCTTCTGCAACGGATGCAGCAGGAGCTGCGGCTGGTGCAGACGGAGCTGGAGCGCCAGAAACACGAATGCGAACACGCCATGCACCTGCGCGAGGCGGCCCTCCGGGAAGAACTGGAGCGCGTTGATCGGCTGACCCGACGGCTGCAGCGGTTCCAGCAGCGCCAGGATGCGGTGCTTGACTGGTTGCGCACGGTAGCGGCGGCGGCCAGGCACTGGGGATTCTGGCGCCGCCAGATAGGCCGGATTCTGGATCTCATGGGGCTTGGTGGCCCCGTACGGCGATACCTGCGCCAGCGCGCCGGCGGCAACAGCGGCACTCCCTGGCTGGGCCCAGAGGATGAAGCCACGGGCCCCCTGGGCCCGATGCCACCCCCCGCCCAGGTGCGCCAGCAGTTCCTTGCCGAACACCAGCTGGCACCCGCATTGAACCAGCCCCTGCGGGTACGCTTTGAGGGCCACCTCAGCGGCACCTACAGCCTGGCGGCGGTCAACCGCCAGATTGTGCTGGCACTCGCGGAAGAGGTCGACAGTACGCGGGTTCAGTTGGTCCCCAGGGAAGGCGTACCCACGAATGTGATCAAGGATGTCGCCCCAGGCGTGCTGGCACGGCTTGAGCCGCTCAAGGGCGGCCCGCCAGGCGCCGACGTGGCCCTTTACCACCACTTTCCGGTGGTGGAACACCCGGACCCGGGCAACGGGCTGCCTGTACTGCTGTTCTTCTGGGAGGAGTCACTGGTACCAGCGGCGACCATTGCGCGGATCAATGCCGGCTACCGGGGTGTACTGGTGACCTGCTGGCTGGTCAAGAAGGCCCTTGTGGATTCCGGCTGCCGGGTACCAGTGGCGGTGGTGCCCATGCCGTTGCAGGATGGCCTGGATGACGCCCCGGAGGGCCCGGCGGGCGGGATGCGTTTTCTGCACGTATCGTCCTGCTTTCCGCGTAAGGGCGTGGATGTACTGCTGCGTGCCTTCGACCAGGTGCTTACGCGGGTGCCGGACGCAATCCTGACCATCAAGACGTTCCCCAATCCCCACAATGAGACCGAAGCACTGATTGAACAGCTGATCCGCCCGGAGCACCGGGAGCGGGTGGAGCTGATCCTCGACGATTACAGCGATGACGCGATGGATGCGCTGTACCAGAGTGCCGATGCGGTGGTGCTGCCCACGCGCGGTGAAGGACTGAACCTGCCCGCCATTGAGGCCCTGAGACGGGGTCTGGCACTGGTCACAACGGGCTACGGCGCGCAAACGGACTTCCTGCATGGCGACGGAGTCTGGTTCTGCAATTTCCGGTTTGCGCCCTCCCAGAGTCATGTAGGCCCGCCCGGGTCGGTGTGGGTGGACCCGGACACCGAGGACCTGGAACGCCAGTGCCTGGCCGTGGCGGAACGCCTGCGCGAGGGGCCACCCCCTGTGCCGGATGCCGCCCGCGAGACCGTCACTGAACGGTATTTTTCGCCAGAGTCGCGCCAACGCATGGCGGCCGCGCTGACGCAGCTGGCCCGTTACAGCCCACAGGAGCCGCCCGGTCTCTCCCGGTTGAGCCTGCTGAGCACCTGGGGCGATGCCTGCGGCATTGCTGAATACAGCCGGTACCTGGCGCGTGGCTTGCTGGAGGGCAGCCCGGCGCTGGCCCTGGAGGTGCTCGCCCCTCATCAAGGCGTTGGCGAGCAGCCACCGATGGCGGACGCACTGAGCGGCATTACCCCTTGCTGGGAACCACAGCGCCAACTCCCTGCTGCGCTGCTCAGCCGGCTGCGCGGCGATGACCAGCCGGTATGGCTGCAACATCACCCGGGACTCTACCCGCTGGATGACCCCCTGGCCGAGGCGGTTGGCAAGGCAACAGCCCACGGCCGTGTACGGGTGATCACCCTGCACGCGACCCGCCCGATACTGGCCATGAGCGCCACGGAACAAGCCGCCGTGGCGAACTGCCTGAACCGGTTCTACCGGGTGGTGGTGCACCATGTCTCGGACCTGAACGTTCTGCGCCAGCTGGGCGTGGTGGACAACACCCTGGTGCTTCCTCACGGCGTTGCCCGCGCCCCGGGAAGCGGCGCCGTTACGCCGGAACCGGTGGAGCCTGCACCCCTTAACATCGCCTCCTTTGGCTTCATGATGCCGCACAAAGGCATCCTGACGCTGATCGAGGCGTTTGGGGCCTTCGTCGCCCGCGCGCCGGAGGCACGTGCCGGGGCACGGCTGAACCTGCTCAACAGCCTCCATTCCAACCCCGACTCGAAAGCCCATCGCACCGCATGCAGCGAACGCATCAAGGCCCTCGGGCTCGAACAGCAGGTGCGGCTGGTGACGGAATTCCTGCCGGATGAGCAGGTGTTCCGCGAGCTTGGCGCCGCGGACCTGGTGATACTGCCCTATGAACAGACGCCGGAGTCCGCCAGTGGCGCCGTGCGCATGGCGGTGGCGGCCTCCGATCGGGTGGCGGTCACGCCCGCCCGGATCTTCGACGAAGTCCGCAACGTAACCCTCGCTATTGATGGTTACCACGCGGATGCGATTCAAGATCTGCTGGAAGAGGCCTGGCAGGGCCTGGATGAAGATCGCCTGGCAAGGCTACGCGAAACACGCCAACAATGGCTGGAAGAGCACGACTGGCGCCATGTGGCGGCGGCGCACCACCAGCTTCTGGAGGCGGCCGAAGCGGACACCAACTGGTTACACCTGAGAGGAGGTTGCTGATGGCGGCACTGCTGGAACGGCTCCGGTACTGGGCCTCCTACCGCTTCTTTGTGCTGAGCGCGGTCCGCACGGACATCAAGGCCACCTACGCGCGCAGCCGCCTGGGGCTACTGTGGATGCTGATCCAGCCGCTGGCCCTGGTGCTGATCTACAGCCTGATTCTGTCCAACCTCCTGTCCGCCAAGCTTCCGGGGACCGAAAGTATTTACGCATACCCCATCTACATCATGAGCGGCATCCTGGGGTGGACGCTGTTCTCGGAGGGGCTGAACCGGGGCATGCTGAGCTTTATTGAGCACGGCGACCTGATCCAGAAGGTGGCCTTTCCCAAGGGGCTGCTGCCAGCCATTGCCTTCGGGACGGTGAGTGTCAACGGCCTTTCGCTGCTGGCGATGATGCTGGTGGTCTTTCTTTTCCTGGGGCACTGGCCAAGCCTTGCGTTCCTGTGGCTGGCACCGTTATTCGTGCTGGCACTGGCGTTCAGTATTTCACTGGGACTCTTCCTGGGCCTGATCAATGTATTCTTCCGGGATGTACACCAGGCCGTATCCGTGGTCCTGCAGTTTGTATTCTGGCTCACCCCTATTGTCTACGCCCTGCCCATGCTGCCTGAGCCCTACCACATCTGGTTTGAGTTCAATCCGGTCAAGCACCTGGTTGAGGGCTTCCAGCAGGTTATCCTTTATCACAGCATGCCGCCGCTTTCCAGCGTGGCCCTGCTCACCGCCCTGACGCTTATTTTCATGACCCTGACGCTGCTGCTGTACCCGCGCGTCCATGACGAACTCGCGGACCACCTATGAACGCAATCGACATTCGCAACCTGGGCAAAGCCTTTCGCACCTACCCCAGCGGCCGCCACCGCATCATGAGCTGGCTCGGCTTCCGGGTAACCGGTATAGAGGAACACTGGGTGCTGCGCGACATCAGCTTCAAGGCCGAGCCCGGCGAGGCGGTGGGTCTGGTGGGCGAAAACGGTGCTGGCAAGAGCACACTGCTGAAGATGATTGCCGGCACCATGATCCCGACGGAAGGCGAGGTTCACCTCGAAGGGGATGTGCGCGCCATACTGGAACTCGGCATGGGATTCCAGGGAGAGTTCACGGGGCGTGAGAACGCGCGCCACGGTCTGAGCATGATGGGACTGGATGCCCGGGAGGTGGAGTCCCTGCTGCCCGAGGTGGAAGCCTTCGCGGAGGTAGGGGAATACTTTGACCGCCCCCTCCGCACCTATTCCAGCGGCATGCAGATGCGGGTCACCTTTGCGGTAGCGACCGTGCGCCGCCCCGAAGTGCTGATCGTGGATGAGGCCCTTTCAGTGGGTGATGCCTATTTCCAGCACAAGAGTTTTGAGCGCATCCGGGCCATGCAGCACGCGGGTACGACCCTGCTGATCGTTTCCCATGACCGGGGGGCCATCCAGCGGATCTGCGACCGGGTAGTGTTGCTGGAAAACGGACGGGTAAGCCAGGAGGGCGCCCCGGAAGCCGTGATGGACTACTACAACGCCATGCTGGCGAACAAAGGCAACCGCGAGCATCACGTTCAGACCCGGCCATTGGAGGACGGGCGCATTGCGACGACCTCCGGCACCTGGGAAGCAGAGGTCACCCGAGTGGCCCTGATGGACGCGGATGACGGCAGCCCCGTGGAGGTGGCCCGGGTGGGGCAGGAGCTGCTACTGGAGATCGAGGTTGCGGTGAACGAGCAACTGCCGGAGCTGGTTGTGGGCTATGTACTGAAAAACCGCCTGCGCCAGGAAATATTCGGGACCAATACATTCCAGCTTGGCGAGATTGTCCAGGATGCTGTGGCGGGGGAAACGCTGACCTACCGCTTCCACTTTGAGTGCCGACTGGGTGAAGGCAGCTATTCCCTCTCGGTAGCCGCCCACACCGGCGAGGCCCATGTGGAACGCAACTACCACTGGCAGGACCTGGCCTACACGTTTGAGGTAATCAACGTGAACCTGGCCCGTTTTCTGGGCAGTGCCTGGCTGCCTCCGAAACTGGAAGTGACCAGGAGGGCGCCTTCGTACTGAGTCAGCCCGAGGCAGCCATCAAAACAGCCAGATCCTGTTGCTCAAGGTTGCCACTGATCACCAGCAGCTCGAACTGGTGAAAAAGGTTCTCGTACGTCTTGGCAGCCAGCTTCTGCTTCACGTCTGAAAGGCGATTGCGGGCATCCAGCACATCGGTCAGGTCCCTAACGCCAGCCTCAAAACCGCTCTCCGCTTCCTCCAGCGCCGCTGAAGCCGATTCCATCGATGCGCGCAACGACTGGATGCTGGCGTGGCTGCCATCAAGATTCTGAAGGATGTTGCTCAAATCCACCTTAAGCCGCTCTCGCTGATGTGCCAGCGCGTATTCGGCGGCACGCAGCTCGTTGTTCGAAGCCCGCCTGGAGGCGGAAACCCGGCCACCACTATAAATGGGCACACTCAGCTCAAGTGCCAGCCGCGCCTCACGCCGGAGGTTGGTGGCCCAGGTATCGTTGTCCGTGTAGCGCGCACGCAGATGCAGTTCCGGGTAATGCTCAGCCCTGGCCCGGTCACGCTGAGCCTCACGCAGCTCAACGTCAGCGCGGCGTTTTTCAATACTGGCGGCGTGCTTGAGCACCTGCTCTTCCCAATCCCTGCGCGCAAGCAGCTCTGGCGTGCGCCGCCACAGGTCGGTATTCACTGGATCCAACCGCTCAAACCGGGTGGCCGAGAACTGGGTAAGACGGTTACGTGCCGTCTGCGCCTCATTACGGAGCCGCACCACCCGCGTCCTAGCCTGGTCAATCTGCGCCTGGGCCTCCAGTTTGTCGCCCCGGGTGGCAAAGCCGCGCTCACGCAGCCCTTCAATGCGCTCAAGCCGCTTGCGATGACTGGCCAGTTCCTCCTGGGCGACCTCAAGCTGGCGCTCTGAGCGCAGCACAGCCAGATAATGCTGGATCACACTGAGCTGAACATCCGTTGTCTTGGAATACTTCTGCTTTTTTGTGCTCTTGAGCTCCGCCTGGGCCTCGGTAATACCGCTGAACGCCTTTTGCGAATAGATGACCTGCCCCATCGTTATATCAAACCGCCGATGGGTCTCCCGGTCTTCTTCGGTCGTTCGCCCGCCGAGGGGGCTGTTGATGTTGCGCTGGTAGTCCGAGGTCCCGTAACTGGCGGTGGCCTCAATCTGGGGCTTAACGGCGGAATAGGCCTTGTTCACTCCTTCCCTGCTCGCCTCGACCTGCTGCTCGCCCTGGCGAATCTGGTTGTTACGCGCGAGGGCGTTCTCATAAGCGGTCACCAGGTCAAGCTGTGGTACTGGCCCCGCCGATACCGCACCAAACGGCGCCAGCGCCAGTAGCACGCAAACCGCCCGAACCGTTGCGCTTTTCGTGCCCGTCATCACTATTTACTCCTCGCGGAACGCCCGCTCGACCAACCGGGTAAACGGCTTCAGAAGATATTCCATGAAGGTCCGCTCGCCGGTGTTGATCATCACTTCCGCCGGCATGCCCGGCACCATGTACATGTCCTGCTTGCGCATGCGCTCCTTGCCGGCCTCAGTGAGCTGCACCCGGGCCTCGTAGTAGCGGCTGCTTTCCCGCTTTTTCTCGTCCTTGAGCGCATCCGCCGACACTCGCGTCACCCGGCCCTGAAGCCGTTGCGCCGTCTGGTAGTTGAACGCGGAGAGACGGATGTCCGCAGTCTGACCCACCTCGATGCGATCAATATCGGTTGGATTTACACGGGCTGTGATGGTGAATTGCTGGTCACTCGGAACAATTTCCATAATAGTGTCGCCGGGGCCAATCACCGCGCCCTCGGTGGAAACCTTCATGCCTACAATACGTCCCGCTGCCGGCGCCCTAACCGCCAGACGCTCCATTTTATCCTTGAGCGCCACACGGCGAGAACGCAGCTCAGCCAGCTTTTCCTGAGTCTTGCGCAGGTCACTGGCGACCTGCTCAATGAAATCCTGCCGCGTCACGAGCTTTTCAGCCCGGGTTTCACCAATGCCAATCTTGAGCTCACTGGCCTTGGACTGGGAAGTGATTTTCTCACCTTCCAGCGCCAGCTTTTCCCGCTGCATCTTGTTGATCCGAACCCGGTCGGACAGTTCCCGCTCGAAAAGCTCCTGCCATTCCGCGATTTCCTGTTCATAGCTGTTGATGCGCTGCTCCAGGTTGCCAAGCAGGGACCGATACCCCTCAAGCTGCGCCCGCTGCGATTCAATACGGGTGGTATAGATGTCGAGCTGGCCATGGAGGGATTCCCGGCGGGCCTGGAACAATTCCTTCTGACCCTCAAGGATGCTCTGGATTGAAGACTGATCCCGCCTTTCCAGCAGGGTTTCCGGGAAGTCGATGCTTTCGGCCCCGGAACGTTCCGCGAGCAACCGCGCCTCACGCCCAAGCGCCTCCCAGAGCTGCGACTCAGTGGTACGCAGCTGGGAGCGGGTCTGGGCACCGCTGAGGCGCATGAGCACCTCACCTTCTTTAACGCGGTCACCATCCTCAACCAGGATGTCGGAGACAATACCGCCTTCCAGGTGCTGGACGACCCGATTGCTCGAATCCACGATCACTTCCCCTGGCGCGATCGCTGCCCCCTCGAGGTGGGCAGTAACCGCCCAGCCACCAAATCCAATAAAGGTGACCAGCACTATAATCAGGCCGATGCGTGTCCGCCAGCTGGTATCCGCCGGAAGGGCATCGCCAGTATCAGCCGGCCCCTCACGCTCATTGCGGATGTATTCGCCGCTGAGCACGGCACTGCCTTCTTCGGTCTCGGCAGCGGCTTCACCCTGTTGCTCGCCGTTGGCCGGTTCAGGCTTATTCCGTTCGCTCATTCCGCGCCCTCCTTAACTGCAGGGCGGTTGTCTCCGACTTTGATGGTCCCCTCCTGAAGGCCACGAAGTACGTCATCCCGGGTGCCATAGGCCACCGCCTGACCTTCCGACAGAACCAGGATTCGATCCACGAGCCGCAGTATCGGGCGGCGATGGGAGATCAGGACAACGGTACAGCCCGCCGCCCGCAGGTTTTCGATGGCCTGAAGCAGTGCCTGCTCGCCCTGATCGTCAAGGTTGGAGTTGGGTTCATCCAGCACAACCAGTGCCGGCTTGTCGTAAAGGGCGCGGGCCAGCGCCACACGCTGACGCTGACCGCCGGACAGGGCACCACTGTCGGTCGTGATGTGGGTATCGTAGCCCTCCGGAAGCCGCAGAATCATTTCGTGCACCCCGGCCATCCGGGCTGCTTCAATCACCTTCTCGGAGTTCACTTCACCGAAACGACAGATATTTTCACTGATTGTACCTTCAAAAAGCTCAATATCCTGTGGCAGGTACCCGACATGGGGCCCCAGCTCCACATGGTTCCACTGGTGCACGTCCGCGCCATCCAACCGCACCTTACCGTTCGCCGTGGGCCATACGCCCAGCAGGGCCCGTGCCAGCGAACTCTTGCCCGCCGCGCTGGGCCCAACCACGGCGAGCACTTCACCCGCCGGCAGTTCAAAGCCAATACCGCGCAGCGCAGGGACATTGCTTCCCGGGGGAATCACAAACACACCTTCAAGGCTGACATGCCCCTCAGGCGCGGGCAGAGACATCCGCGGCTTTTCTGCCGGGTACCGCTCAAAAAGCTGGTTGAGGCGCTTCCAGGCCGAACGGGCGCTATTGAAGCCTTTCCAGGAGCCGATCATGGTATCCAGCGGAGAAAGCGCACGGCCCAGCAGTATGGAGCCGGCAATGACCATCCCCGGGGTGATTTCTTCGTGAATGGCAAGGTAGGCCCCGAGACCGAGCATCATGGACTGGAACATCAGCCGCAGGGTCCGCGAAAGGTTGGTCAGGATGGCAGCGCGGTCACTGGCTTTGGCCTGATTGGAGAGAAAACCGAGATGACGCTGCAGCCACTTGTGGCGGAGGTTGTTCTCCATGCCCATAGCATGCACAACCTCGGCGTTGCGCAGCGCCGCGCCAGCGTACTGGTTGGACTGGATGCTCAGGCCATTGGCTTCACTGAGGAGGTCGTTGGTGAGCTTCTCGTTCGCCACCGCGATAACCACCAGAACAATGGCCGCAAAAATCGCAAAGTAGCCGTACCAGGGATGGAAAAGGAACAGGACCCCGATGAAGATGGGAAGCCATGGGCCATCAAAAAAGGCGAACATTCCCTGGCCGGTGAGGAACTGGCGCAGGCTGGTCAGGTCCGAAATGGGCTGGGAACTGTGACCGCCGGGGTTGTCCACAGCGTAACGGAACATGGAGGAAAACAGCTGTGTATTCAGGTGCTGGTCCAGCCGGTTGCCGAGACGGACCATGAGGGCGGAACGAACCATCTGCAGCAACGCCAGCGTGATGAACAGCATAACCACAACGAGCGTGAGCATGACCAGCGTCTCAGTGCTGCGGCTGCCCAGGACCCGATCATAGACCTGCAGCATGTACAACGGGGGCACAAGCATCAACAGGTTAATGAAAAGGCTGAAAAAGCCTGCTGAAAGGAAGCCGTTACGACAGGTGTTCAGGGCGCGCTGGAGTTCCGTCAACTCCTCATCTTTCGCATTCAGGCGCTTGAGCATTGTTGATGAACCACCCGTTAGGGTCAGGGGTAAGTGGGGTGCAAGATAGGGACGCAATCCTAATGCGGCCCATATGAAGGTGTCAATTTAAGACGTGTTCAGGTTTTGGAGATTTACTTGTTGCAATTCCGGGGTAACTCCAATAATATTTTGTTTCGTCATGTAGCGAAGCCTCACCCTTCCTGAAGACCTCCCCGGCCGCTCAGCCTGCGCAGGGATGCACAGGTAGCCGGGTTTTGGTTGCGGGGATTACTCGACTCCAGGCCTCACTCCAGACCAAGCACATCCTGCATGTCGTACAGCCCAGCCGGTTGCTCAACAAGCCATTGAGCGGCACGCACTGCCCCTTGGGCAAAGGTCATACGGCTGCTCGCCTTGTGGCTGATCTCGATGCGCTCCCCCAGCCCGGCGAACATCACCGTGTGTTCACCAACAATATCCCCTGCACGCACGGTCTCGAAGCCAATGGCCTCGCGCGGGCGCTCGCCGGTAAACCCTTCACGCCCATAGACCGCACATTGCTGGAGATCGCGTCCGAGCGTATCCGCCACCACCTCGCCCAGGCGAAGCGCGGTCCCGGAGGGCGCGTCCTTCTTGTGCCGGTGATGCGCCTCAATGATCTCCACGTCAGCGTCATCCCCCATAACCCGGGCGGCGGTCTGAAGGATCTGGAGGAGCAGGTTCACGCCCACGCTCATGTTGGGCGCGAACACGACCTTCAGCCCCTCGCTTTTCGCTTCGAGCTGCTGTTTCTCGGCGTCACTGAAGCCGGTGGTGCCGATCACGGCGGCTTTCCCCGCCTCCCGGCAGACATCCAGGTGCTCCAGGGTGAGATCCGGGAAGGTGAAGTCGACGACCAGATCGAAGTCATCCACCACCTCGGCCAGATCCGCGGCCAGCAGCACGCCATTGCGGCCAACGCCGGCAATCTCGCCAACGTCCGAACCGATCAGCGAACTCTCCGGATGGACGGTCGCCGCCCCCAGCGTTACGCCCTCGGCCAGCGTTACCGCCTCAACCAGCGTCTTTCCCATTCGACCGGCAGCGCCGGTCACCGCAATGCGCGTCATTTGCCCTCCAAACCCGTGACCCGGGATCCGCAATCTAGAACTTCATGTCCTCGAAGAAGTTCTTCACGCCTTCAAACCAGGAGCTCTTGCGCGGCCCATGCTGCTTGCCGTCGCTGTCCTCCTGGAGCGTCGCCTCGAACTCCCGCAGCAGCTCTTTCTGCTTCTTGGTGAGATTAACCGGCGTCTCTACCACCACACGGCACAACAGGTCGCCGGGCGCACCGCCACGAACGGGTGTAACGCCCTTGCCACGCAGGCGGAACGTTTTACCACTCTGGGTTTCCGCCGGGATCTTCAGCTTGACCCGACCATCCAGCGTGGGCACTTCCAGTTCACCGCCCAGGGCCGCATCCGTGATGCTGATGGGCACATCGCAGTGCAGGTTGCGCCCGTCGCGATCAAAGATCGGGTGCTCCTTGACGGCGACCTGGACGTACAGGTCCCCCGGCGCCGCACCGTGCATGCCCGGCTCGCCTTCACCGGAGAGCCGGATCCGGTCGCCCGTATCCACGCCTGGCGGCACTTTGACCGAGAGGGTCTTTTCCTCTTCCACAAAGCCTTCGCCACGGCACGCCTTGCAGGGGTTCTTCACAATCTGGCCGGCCCCGCGACAGTTGGGGCAGGTCTGTTGCACGGAGAAAAAGCCCTGCTGCATGCGCACCTGGCCCATGCCGCGACAGGTCCCGCAGGTTTCCGGGCGGGTTCCCGGTTCCGCGCCACTGCCGTGGCAGCTGCTGCACTCGGTCGCACTGGGGATCTCGATCTTGACGTTCTTGCCGCGCACGGCGTCCTCAAGATCCAGCTCCAGCGTATAGCGCAGATCCGCGCCCCGGCCACTGCGGCCGCGGCCGCCACCGAAGATGTCACCAAAGACATCCCCGAAGATGTCGGAGAAGCTGGCGCCACCTCCGCCGCCGAAGCCACCGCCACCACCGGCGGAACCGTCCACACCGGCATGGCCGAACTGGTCATAGGCAGCTTTCTTTTCGGGGTCACTCAGGACTTCATAGGCCTCGCTGGCCTCTTTGAAGCGCGCTTCGGCGTCTTCGTCATCCGGGTTGCGATCCGGATGATACTTCATCGCCAGCTTCCGGTATGCTTTCTTGATCTCCTTGTCGTCAGCGCCCTGGGAGACGCCAAGGATCTCATAATAATCGCGTTTGGCCATGACAGTCTGTCAACCGTAATTCAAGTGTTCACAACAACGACGAACGCGGGAGAAGGCTCCCGCGAACGTCGCTCAAAGGGTGTGGATGATGCCAGCGGTTTTACCGCTTGTCATCGTCATCGACTTCCTCGAACTCGGCATCAACCGCATCATCCCCGCCGCCCTGGCTCTGGCCGGCTTCGGCCCCGGCGGCGCCTTCCTCACCTTCCTGAGAGTACATCTTCTGCGCCAGGCTGGAGGAGGCTTCGGTCAGGGCCTGGGTCTTAGCCTCGATCTGCTCCTTGTCGTCGCCCTTCATCGCCTCTTCCAGTTCGGAGATGGCGTTCTCGATGGCGGCCTTCTCTTCCTCGGAAGCCTGGTCACCGGCCTCTTCCAGGCTCTTACGGACCGCATGGATCATGCTGTCGCCCTGGTTCCGTGCCTGAACGAGCTCCTCGAACTTCTCGTCTTCCTGAGCGTTCTGCTCGGCGTCCTTGACCATCTGGTCCACTTCGTCCTCGGTGAGACCGGAAGAAGCCTTGATCTCGATGGACTGCTCCTTGCCAGTTGCCTTGTCCTTGGCGGAGACGTTCAGGATACCGTTGGCGTCGATATCGAAAGTGACTTCGATCTGCGGCGTGCCGCGCGGTGCCGGCGGAATGTCCTGAAGGTCAAAGCGCCCGAGCGACTTGTTCTGGTTCGCCTGCTTGCGCTCGCCCTGGACCACGTGAATGGTCACCGCGGTCTGGTTGTCCTCGGCGGTCGAGAAGGTCTGCGACTTCTTGGTCGGGATCGTGGTGTTCTTCTCGATCACCGGCGTGGCCACACCACCCATGGTCTCGATGCCCAGGGTCAGCGGTGTCACGTCCAGCAGGAGCACGTCCTTGACGTCGCCAGAGAGCACGGAGCCCTGCAGGGCTGCACCCATGGCCACGGCTTCGTCCGGGTTCACGTCCTTGCGCGGGTCTTTGCCGAAGAAGTCTTTAACCGCTTCCTGTACCTTGGGCATGCGGGTCTGGCCGCCCACCAGGATGACTTCATCGATGTCGCCGACTTTCACACCAGCATCTTCAATGCAGGTCTTGCACGGATCGATGCTGCGCTTGACCAGGTTCTCGACCAGGGACTCCAGCTTGGCACGGGTCACCTTCACGTTCAGGTGCTTGGGCCCGTTCTGGTCCGCCGTGATGTACGGCAGGTTCACGTCCGTCTGCTGGGCGCTGGAGAGCTCGACCTTGGCTTTCTCGGCGGCTTCCTTCAGGCGCTGCATGGCCAGGGAGTCGCCGCGCAGATCGATGCCCTGGTCCTTCTTGAATTCATCCGCCAGATGCTCAATCAGCGCCAGGTCGAAGTCCTCGCCGCCCAGGAAGGTGTCACCACTGGTGGCCAGCACCTCAAACTGCTTCTCGCCGTCAACATCCGCGATCTCGATGATGGAGATGTCAAAGGTACCACCGCCCAGGTCATAGACGGCCACGGTGCGATCCTTGCCCTGCTTGTCCAGGCCATAGGCCAGCGCGGCTGCGGTCGGCTCGTTGATGATGCGCTTGACCTCAAGCCCGGCGATGCGGCCGGCGTCCTTGGTAGCCTGGCGCTGGTTGTCGTTGAAGTAAGCCGGAACCGTCACAACCGCTTCGGTCACCGTCTCACCGAGATAGTCCTCGGCGCTCTTCTTCATTTTCTTGAGGACTTCAGCGGACACCTGCGGCGGTGCCATCTTTTCGTCCTTCACCTGTACCCAGGCATCGCCATTGTCGTTCTTCACGATGTCATAGGGCACCATTTCGATGTCCTTCTGCACGACATCGTCATTATAGGCACGGCCAATGAGGCGCTTGATCGCAAACAGCGTGTTCTTCGGGTTGGTCACCGCCTGGCGCTTGGCCGCCTGGCCCACCAGCGTCTCGCCTTCATCGGTGTAGGCTACGATGGAGGGCGTGGTACGGTCGCCTTCCGCGTTCTCAATCACCTTAACCCCGTCACCATCCGGAACGGCCACGCAGGAGTTGGTGGTGCCCAGGTCAATGCCGATAATCTTACCCATGGAAATCACTCCAATATTGTTTGATCGTTGAATTCAGATCCGGTATCCGGTTGCCGTTACTGCCTTTAATTGGGTTTAACGGCGCAATTTCAAGCCTGCTCGTCGACGTTTCCGCCCTCGGAATCATCCGCCTTGGCCACCATGACCATTGCCGGGCGCACCACACGATCATGCAGCAGGTAGCCTTTCTGCATCACCGCAATCACGGTGTTGGGCTCCGCCTCGTTGCTCGGGACCATGGACATGGCTTCGTGCTTCTGCGGGTCAAAGGGTTCGCCCACGGGCTTGATCTGCTCCACGTTGAACTTCGACAGGGCGCCCACGAACATGTCGAGCGTCATGTCGACCCCTTCCTTGATGCGGGTCAGCACTTCCTCGTTCTGAACTTCCTGGCCCTGGGTGCTTTCAACCGCCTTTTCAAGGCTGTCGACCACCGGCAGAAGCTCTTTCACGAACTTCTCGATGCCGAACTTGTGGGCCTTTTCCACATCAATATCGGCGCGCCGGCGAATGTTCTGCATCTCCGCCTTGGCGCGCATCACCTCTTCCTTCTGCTGCTCAAGCTGCTCACGCAGCTGGGCCGCTTCGCCCTCACCGCCTTCGGAGGACGCCGCCTCTTCCGCCGCCCCGGGTTCCGGTGCGGCGTCTTCCGCGCCCGCACTCTCACCCGTCTCGGCTTCGTTCACCTGTTCATCCTTACGGGTTTCGTCATCGCTCATGATCGACCTCATCGCTCGGTATCGGATTCGTTGGCCCGCTTGGGGACGTCTGCCGGCCAATATGGGGCCCCTGTTGCCGGTTTCAACCACCCCGTCACACTTTCTTGCCCCTGGCGTCACTGCGGCCAATTGAAGCACCCGCCCAATAGCTGTACAAATAACCATATACTGTATATGGATACACACCAGGAGCCGCTTATGCTGACGCACCTGACCGTTGCCAACTACGCCGTTGCGGAACGCGTGGAGCTGACCATCAAGGAGGGGATGACAGCGCTTACCGGCGAAACCGGCGCCGGTAAATCCATTGTCATGGACGCCCTGAGCCTGGTGACCGGCGCACGCGCGGATGCCGGCGCCGTGCGCGAGGGAGCGGACAAGGCGGACCTCAGCGCGGTGTTTGACGTGTCCCGCATTCCCGATGCCCGGGCCTGGCTGGCGGAGCGCGACCTGGAACAGGATGACGACTGTGTACTCAGGCGCGTGATCCGGCACGACGGGCGCTCAAGGGGCTACATCAATGGCCAGCCCTGCACCCTTTCCGACCTGAAGACCCTGGGCGGCATGCTCATGGACATCCACAGCCAGCACCAGCACCAATCGCTGCTCAAGCGCGAGACACACCACCGCCTCGTGGATGAGTTCGGTGGCAACACCGGATTGGCGGAACAGGTGCGTAACGCCTTCAAGCAGTGGCGCGACCTCAGCCAGCGCCTGGAACAGGCCAGCAACCAGCGTGACGAACGCAATGCCCGCACCGAGCTGCTGCGCTACCAGGTGGAAGAGCTCGACCGGTTGGATCTGGGGGCGGACGAACTGGCGCAGCTCGAGGCGGAACAGAAGCAGCTGGCCAACGCCGAGAGCCTTCTCTCGCAGTGCCATGAAGCCGCCCAGCACTGCGGCGAAGGTGAGCCTGCGGCCGCCGGCCTGCTGGATCAGGCACGCCAGAAACTGGAACGGCTGCCGATCGACGTGCCACAGCTTGCTGAAACCTCCCAGATGCTGGAAGAAGCCCGCATCCAGGTGGAGGAGGCCAGCGACAACCTGCGGCGGTTCATCGACGACTACGACTGCAACCCCCAGCGCCTCCAGGAAGTGGAAGAACGCCTGAGCTGGATCTACCAGATTGCGCGCAAGCACCAGATCCAGCCCCAGGCCATCCCTGAGCACCAGCAGGCTCTGCGTGCCGAACTGGAGGAGCTGGAGAATGGTTCCGAGAGCCTGGAGCAGCTGCACGAACGGCTTGAGGCGGCCCGTGCCGAGTGGGCTGGACTGGCGGATGAACTGAGCAGCGCCCGACGGGAGGCGGCGGAACGCCTGGACGCTGGTGTGGGCGCGGAACTGCGCCGGCTGAGCATGCCGGACATCCAGTTCCAGACGCATTTCGCCGCCCCCTCCCAGGACGGCCAGCCCGCCGCTTGCGGCCATGAAGACATGGCGTTCCTGGTCAGCACCAATGCTGGCCAGAGCGCCCGCCCCCTGGGCAAGGTTGCCTCGGGGGGCGAGCTTTCGCGCATCAGCCTTGCCATCCAGGTGGTCGTGGCCCAGACCTCAACCATTCCGACGCTGGTCTTTGACGAAGTGGACGTTGGTATTGGTGGCGGGGTAGCCGAGGTGGTGGGCCGCCTTCTACGCCAGCTCGGCGATAACGGCCAGATCCTGTGCGTGACACACCTGCCCCAGGTGGCCAGTCAGGCGCACCAGCACCTGTCCGTGAGCAAGTTCACGGAGGATGAACAGACCTATTCAACAGTGGAAAGCCTCGATTCCGAAGAGCGCATCAGGGAAGTGGCGCGGATGCTCGGCGGCGTTGACCTCACGGAGCAGACCATGGCGCATGCCAGTGAGATGCTCCGTAAAGGACAGGCAACCCATCACTGAGGCTGCAGCCACCATCGCCTGCCCATTGGGCAGGCGCGGCGGGGGTGTTCACAGGCGGCCGGCGCCGCCGTGATTGACGGTCATTCCTTGGGCTTCACGTACAGGATCATGCTGTGATCCACCAGGTCGAAGCCATGATCTTCGGCAATTCGACGCTGGCGCTCTTCGATGACTTCGTCATAGAACTCAATCACACGCCCTGTCTGGGTGCACACCATGTGGTCATGATGCTCTTCCCCGGCCAGCTCGAATACGGCATGACCGCCCTCGAAGTTGTGGCGCAGCACCAGCCCGGCCGCCTCAAACTGAGTCAGAACCCGGTACACCGTGGCCAGCCCCACGTCGTCCCCCGATTCCAGCAGCTTCTTGTAGACATCCTCAGCACTGAGATGGTGATCGCCTTCGGCATCTTCCGCGGCTTCCGCGGCTTCCAGGATACTCAGGATCTTGACCCGCGGCAGCGTAACCTTAAGGCCTGCCTTGCGCAGCTCGACGTTTTCTGGTGCCATGCTGAACCTAACCGTTGGTGATGGAGTGGGCTTTCGTTATCATGTGCGCTCGTCTTCAGGCGGGCAGCGCGCCTCGGAGCGGCACTCAAGATAGAGGATTTCCTTCCACGATGCAAAAGGCTTCCATTCCCGCCTGCCTGGCTGTTGTCACTCTGACGCTCAGCCTTGCAGCGTGCAGTTTTCCGGGCGTCTACCGGATTGATGTCCAACAGGGTAACATCATTGACCAGCAGGATCTTGATGAACTCAACCCCAGCATGACCCGGAGTGAGGTGCACGACCTGCTGGGTACCCCCATTACTGTCAGCAGCTTCAACCCCAATCGCGAGCACTATCTCTATACCTTCCAGGAAGGCGGCGGCGATATCCGCAAGCAGCACGTGACCATCATCTACGAGGGCAACCATTACCTCAAGCACAGCGCCAAGCTGCTTGAGAAGACGCCCGCGAACTGACCCCGGTCAGCGCCGCGTTCCCGCCCGTTTCGCCCTGGCCTCCTTGGGGTCCATCTCAAGGGGGCGATAGATTTCCACCCGGTCACCGTCACGCAGGCGATACGTCCCCGGATCCGCAATAACCTGACTGAACACACCAACGCTTTGTTGCGCCAGATCAATTTCAGGAAAGACGCTTTCCATACCGGACGCCCTGATGGCCTGCAGCGCCGTACTGCCTTCGGGCAACGTTACCGCAATCAGGCGCTGGGCTTGCGGGCGCGCATAGGCCACCTCCACGCGGATCATCCACCGACCCCCTCGTAAAGCGAGCTCGCGCGCTCACAGAACGCATCAACCATGGTGTTCGCCGCCTGGGCAAAGATCCCGCTGAAAGCCATGCGTGCCAACCCGCTCTGGACCGCAAACTCCAGGTTGAGCGTGACCCTGCAGGCATCCGCCCGCAGCGCCCGGAACCGCCAGACTCCTTCCAGATACTCGAAGGGTCCGTCAACCAATTCCATACGGATCGACTCAGCAGGCACCAGATGATTGCGTGTGGTAAAGCGCTGCCTCAATCCACCCCGCTCAACATCCAGCGAAGCCACCAGCTGATCCGCGCCCTGCTCATGCAGTACAGCCCCTCCACACCAGGGCAGAAACTCGGGATAGCGCTCCACATCGCTGACCAGGCGGAACATCTCGTCAGCGGAATGATGCACCAGTGCACTGCGCTCAATCTTTCGAGTCATTCAACGGTTACCCCATGGGGTTCGTCCTCAATGGGCACCACCGACTGCTCCAGCCCGCCACACAGCATGCCACCTACCAGTCGGCAATACCCCCCTCTGTAATCAACCACGGTAAAAGCAACCGCGATCCCCAGTACCAGCGGCACCAACCATGCCATCAGCCACCGCCATAGCCGATACCGCCACCCCGTCACGCCCAGAAAGGGCAACAGCTGGCCCGGGGGCAACTGCCATCCTGCAAGTCTAACGAGGGTCAGCACCGATACCGGCACCAGCACCAGCATGACCATCAACTCCATCAACGCCCAGGCATCCAGGAGGTCCGGTCGAGTGAAGCCGAATAGTGCCAGAGCGGAGGCGGCACCAGCAGGCGCCGCGGCAATCATGGCCGCCAGGGACCGGCGCCCACCCACCAGTTCTGTCACACAGGCAATCAACACCTCCAGCGCAAACAGCGCTGAGGTCCAGACCAGCAGCACCACAACGAGATAGAAGAGGCTGCCAACAAGCTGGCCACCCTCCATGGTCTCAAAAACCTGGGGCAGCACCACAAAAACCAGCTCAAACCCCGAAGCCAGGGGCATCTGCTGAGCCATGACCAACGCAGTAACCGCAACGCCCAACGCCAGGGTCACCAGCAGATCCACCACCGCCACACTGATGGCACAAACCGGCATGGAGGCATTGCCCGGCATGTACCCGCCCAGTGTCATGAGCACGCCCACTCCGAGTGCCAGCGAGTAGATGCTGAGCTGGAGGGCCAGCGCCACGCCATACCAGTCCAACTCCCCCCAGCGTGGCCAGAACAGCGACCAGGCCGCCTCCTGAGCCTTGCCGGAAAACAGCGCCAGGCACGCCAGAACCACAACGAGGACCACAAGCAACGGAACCACGGTGCGCAGGGAACGTTGCACACCCTGACCGAGGTTGCGCACGGCCACTGCCAGAACCACGCCCATGAACGCTACCTGCCAGGCGCCGAGCTGCCGGGCATCACCGGTAAAGTCCGTAAACAGAGCCACTGCCGAAGCCTCACTGCCCCCCCGCAACTCACCGAGCGCCGCCCGGAAAAGCCACGCCATGGAAGCCCCACCGAGCACGGAATAGAGGCCAAATAGAATCACCGCAGCCAGCACCATGCCGCGGCCCGCCCAGGGCAGTGCCCGGGTGCTCAGGCTCGAGGCCCCGGCGGCAGCTTTCAATGTCCGGCCAGGGCTATGACGGTAGCGCCGCGCAATGGCCAACTCCGCCATCATCAATGGCACACCCACAAGTGCCAATCCCACGCTATAGACGAACAGGAAAGCACCACCACCATGCTCGACCAGGGCCGGCGGAACCCGCCAAAGGTTACTCAGGCCCAGAACCACGGCGGCCAGCGCCAGCACAAAGGTCCAGCGGCTGCCCCAGGCAGTAACCGGCGCTACCGTATTGGAGGGCATCGACAGGCTCCTAATCGGATGGGAGACGGATTATAGCCCAGTATAGCCGCTTCGTTCAGCCGAAGTGCTTCAACCTTTGCCCAGAGGCAGGCCCTATGGGCTACAATACGCCGTTTGCAGAGACACCCATTCCGCCAGGCCGGATGACTCCCATGGCTCAGAAGAAAAAGCCCGCCAAGGGCGGCAGCACGATCGCGCTCAACAAAAAAGCACGACACGAATTTCACATCGAACAGACGTTCGAGGCCGGCGTCCAGCTGCATGGCTGGGAGGTCAAAGCGTTGCGCGCGGGCAAGGCCCAGATCACGGATGCCTATGTCCTGCTCAAGGATGAGGAGGCGTGGCTGCTGGGCGCCCATATTCCACCACTGCCGTCTGTGTCCACCCACATCAATCCGGACCCCACGCGCACCCGCAAGCTGCTGCTCCATCGCCGGGAGCTGGCCAGCCTGCTTGGCAAAACCCAGCAAACGGGCCACACCTGTGTACCGCTCGCGCTGTACTGGAAGAAAAACCTGGTGAAGTGCGAAATCGCGCTGGCCAAGGGTAAAAGGCTTTACGACAAACGCCATGCCGAGAAGGAACGGGACTGGAACCGCCAGAAGCAGCGCATCATGCGCGACACACTGCGCTGATTGTCGAATGCTTATTTTACCTGCTTTCACTTAGCAGTATACTGGCTGTTCACAACGCCAACATCACGGCAACCAGGGAGGGATCATGACTGCTCAGCGAACAGCCATGTCCTCGGTCGACACCGCCTGGTTGCGGATGGAGTCGCCTGAAAGCCCGATGATGATCGGTGCCGTCCTTGTGTTTGACGAACCAATCGAGCTCAGCGCGTTCCGCAACCTGCTTCAGGATCAGTTTCTGCGCTTTGAGCGCTTCCGCCAACGCGTCGTCTGTGTCAATGACCGCTGTTACTGGCAAGACGACCCATGGTTTGATCTCGACAACCACCTCCACCTGACAGCCCTCCCCGGAGACGCCGACCAGGCCGCGCTGCAGCGACTGACCAGCGACCTCAACAGCACGCCACTGGATTTCAATCACCCGCTGTGGCAAATCCATTATGTGGACAACTACCAGGGTGGGTGCGCGCTCATCATCCGCATCCATCACTGCATCGCGGACGGGATCTCGCTGGTGCGGGTGCTGCTGTCGCTCACCGATGAGCAGGACGGCACAGGCAACAGCCCGAAACAGGCAAAGCGCCGGAAGCGGGCCCGGAAACAAACGCCGGAATGGCGACAGACCCTGTTTCGTGCCCGCCGCAACCTGCGCCTGGCACGCTGGCAGCTGCGCCAGACGTTACGCACAATGCGGGAGGACCCCGCCTACCTCGTGCGTCTGGGGCGCGAATGCGTATTCGTGGGACGCGACCTGCTCAAGGTCGCCGTCCGCCCTCCGGACCCCCCAACCTCCCTGAAAGGCCCCCAGTGCGGGCGCAAGGAGGTGGCATGGTCCGAGCCACTGGACCTTGGCGAGGTCAAGGCCACGGCGAAGGCTCTGGACGGTACGGTCAACGATGTACTCCTGGCTGCAGCGACGGGGGCCATTCAGGCACACATCCAGCAAAGTGCGACACCACTACCCGAAACCGGCATCCATGTAGCGGTTCCCTTTAACCTCCGCCCCCTGGATCAACCAATCACACGGCTCGGAAACCAGTTCGGACTGGTGCTGGTCCCTCTGCCCGTCCAGACCCTGTGCCCGAGGGAACGCTTTGAAGCCGTACGCAGTGCCATGAACGACCTCAAGCGCTCCTACCAGGCCCAGGTTTCCTACGGGCTGCTGGATGTGCTCGGCCGCGGCCCGGACCTGATGGAACGCCGCGCCCTGGAACTGCTGAGCCGGCGCGCCTCGGCGGTGCTCACCAATGTGCCGGGTCCGGACAAGCCACTTCATCTTTGTGGCTCGCGCCTGCGGACACCGATGTTCTGGGTGCCCCAGACCGGCGATATCGGGATTGGACTGAGCATCTTCAGCTATGCGGGCGAGGTTCAGTTTGGCGTCATCAGTGATCGCCAGCTGATCGACTGCCCCGAAAACCTGGCCACTGCTTTCGCAGACGCCTTCCACCAGCTCCGTGATCTCGCGCTCTGTAACCGGATTCCCCTTGAGTCCACTCTCGGTCGCCCCTATACTGGCCCGTACGGGGACGATCCGGATTCGACGCCGGTGACAAAACCCGAGGTGCATGCCGAGACGGCAGCGAGTCTCGATAAATCAAAGCTGCTTTAAAATAGTCGCAAACGACGACAACTACGCACTCGCGGCGTAAAAACCGCTAGTGCCTGCCTGACCGGGGTGCCTGTCCCCCGCGTTTCACAGGCAGTCATAGCAGACAGGATCGCCGTTGCGTGATGCTCGCAACGTAACGGTTAAAATCTGGTGAGCTCGCCCCTTGCACCCTGACCTTCGGGTCGCTTGGGGTTAAAGCAATAGAAGGAACCTAAGCATGTAGAGCCGAGGGCGGAGTACCGGCGGACGCGGGTTCAACTCCCGCCGTCTCCACCAAACAGAAAACCTTAAAGCCCTGATTCGTCAGGGCTTTTTTTGTTTCTGCGCTTCGGCAATCCTTATATGTCCCGATACGGGACCCAACTGTCCTCCCCGCAAAACACCTTTTGCTATAGGATAAAGTCCCAATCCGTGCTCTGGGTATAGAGATCCTGCATTTCGGCCGAATCCACGAACTCCTGGGCCACGATTGCAAGGCTCGTGCCACTGTTCATTTCCGCCACCCAATAAGCCTTGCCGGAGGCATCGGAGGACCGGCCCAGGAGCTGCTCGTAAAGCAAATCCACCTTCTGGGCCGGGGATTCAAGAGCATTAATACCTTGACGCGAGTCGGTAAATTCCTCGGATGTAAGAAATTCGACTGCCACCTCGCCTAGTTCGAGTTTGCCACTTGCCAGAGCCTCAATCCAATACTGAAACCCATCCAGATCGGCCTGCCGACCCAACACTTGTTCGTAGAGAGTCGCCAGAGGATCCATGGCGGCGCTGTTTTCCACGGCGTGATCGCCATTATCAAACACCAGAGTCTCGGCATTGACCACCGTTGCTGTTTCACCGGTTTCTTTTTCCCGGACCAGGGTCTGGGCATGGTCTCTTATGATGTCGTAGTCAGCCATGCGACCGGCGAACAGGACTTCATCAATACCACTGCCACCATGGATAATATCCTCACCACCATGGCCCGCCAACGTATTGGATCCGCTACCCCCGCGCAGCATATCAGCGTAAGAGGTCCCCTCAGCATTTTCGGTGGATTCCAGCCTGTTGATTTCCCCATGACCATCCAGGGCAACGCCAGTGGCAAGGTTCACAAGTACGCCCTTAGGGGAAAGCCCTGTCTGGACAATTCCAATTTCCAGCTCACGACTGTAATCCGCTGTACCACCCCACTCGCCACCATTGGGCCTGTCTCCGCCAGCCGCACCGATCAGAAAGTCCCATTCCGTGCTCTGGGTATAGAGATCCTGCATTTCGGTCGAAGCCACGAACTCCTGGGCCACGTCCGCAAGGCTCGTGCCACTGTTCATTTCCGCCACCCAATAAGCCTTGCCGGAGGCATCGGAGGACCGGCCCAGGAGCTGCTTGTAAAGCAAATCCACCTGCTCGGCCGGGGATGCGAGAGCATCAATACCTTGACGCGAGTCGGTAAACTCCTCGGATGTAAGAAATTCGACTGCCACCTCGCCTAGTTCGAGCTTGCCACTTGCCAGAGCCTCACTCCAATACTGAAATCCATCCAGATCGGCCTGCCGATCCAACACTTGTTCATAAAGCGTAGCCAGAGGAGCCATGAAGGCGCTGTTTTCCACGGCGTAATCGCCATCATCGAACGCCAGAGTCTCGGCATTGATCACCGTTGCCGTCTCACCGGTTTCTTTTTCCCGGACCAGGGTCCGGGCATGATCTCTTACGATGTCGTAGTCCGCCCTGGCCCCCGCAAAAGACACCTCGTCACCACCGCCTCCACCATGAATCATGTCGTCACCGCCATGACCCGCCAACGTATTGGATCCGTTGTCCCCGCGGAGCATATCAGCGTAAGAAGTACCCTCAGCATTTTCGATGGATTCCAGCCTGTCGACTTCCCCATGACCATCCAGGGCAACGCCAGTATCAAGGTTCACAAGTACGCCCTTATGGGAAAGCCCGGCCTGGACCATGCCAATTTCCGGCTCACGACTGTAATCCGCTGTATCGCCCCCCTCACCACCGTTGAGCCAGTCTCCGCCAGCCCCTCCGGTCAGAGTGTCATCACCGCTTCCCCCGAACAGACGGTCGTCCCCCCCGGCCGAAGCAACCATGTCATCACCACCGGCGCCACGGATAATGTCGTCACCAGGACCGAAGAACAGGTCCTGATCGGTATTATCACCGAGCACGTTATCAATATCCGGCCCGCCCTCGGGAGAGCGTTCTTCATTGCCCTGGAAGGCACCGCTGCCACGCACCACCAGAGAGCCGCTACCGGCGATATTGATAGTGGAACCGCTGATTCCCCCGCCACCAGGATCATTGCCCCCTAGGTTACGGCTATCCACAATAACCAGGGGAGCCCCCCGTTCCCCACCATCATCCGAGGCGCCAATGGCAACAGAGATCCTCTGCTCATCATCACTTCCTTCGTTACTGGACTCCGAGTATGTTGGAACGATCTCCACCACCCCGGTCCGTTGGCCGGCTCTGACGGTTTCGTCCAGAAACGCCTCACGATCGGCCTCATCAATGCCGGACTCACCCCCAGAGGCGGATTCCCGGTCAATCACCGTGCGCACATTATCGCGGCTGTCGCTGGTGCGCCTTGTGGCAATCAGCCCGAGATTATCGGACAGGCTGGCCCGCACCCCACTGCCAATCTCGACATCCACATCCTCGGTGGCATCGTTATCATCCTGGCGCTCGTCGCCGGTGACCCGATCCACGACGGTGACCTCGACCGGTTCACCGGTATCACGGTCGGTCGTGGTGCCCCTCGTGCCCGGCGCTCCGTCGATGGTGGTATCCTCGAAATCATTGGTCTGATCAAGGCCCGTGTCGATGTCGTTATCCGTCTCGGCCTGGTCGTCGCCGTCAAAGAGGTCGTCATCCTCCCCGTCACCATCCGTGTCGTCCTCGTTCGGTTCTGGGTCAGGATCCGGGGGTGGAGGCGGAGGCGTCACGTCGATACTCAGTGAACCGGTCGCATCCCCGGCCCCGTCCTCATCGCCATCGCTCAGGGTGAAATCAAACGTCACGGTTCCGGCATTGCCCGGCGCGCTGAAGCTGAGGTTGCCGTTGTCGATGTCCTGTTGCGTGAAGGTGTCGTTCGCCCCCAGCGCCGTTCCCGAAAGGAATAACGTGCCGCTTCCAGGAGCCGAGGTCAGGGTGTAAGTCAACTCCGACCCATCATCATCGGGGTCGCCTTCCTCAAGGTTGCTGGTCCCGACAGTCACGCTCTGGCCAGCTTCAACGCTGGGCCCGCTATTGGTCTCGATCACTGGCGCATTATTCTCTCCCTGCACTTCCACACCAAGACTGGCCGTGGCCGTATTGCCAGCCAGGTCCAGCACCGTAACCTGGAATGAAGTGGTGGCTGTTTCCCCCACAGCTAAGCGCTCGAATTCACCATTGGCATCAAAGCTCACCGCGCCCGTCGGATTCACATCGAGCAGACCGCCATTCGAGCCAACAACCCCAGTGGCCGCGATGGCGCCAGCCGCACCCGTATCGTTGGCAGTGACGTTCAGGCCGCTCAACGTATTGCTCGTAGCGCTTTCAGGCGCGGTATACCCGGAATCCTCATTCGCGGTTGGCGACGTAACGTCCACGTTAAGGGACAGTTCCGGTGAGGCGGCGCTGTCATTCACACCGTCGGAGGCGACTACATCAATGGCATTGGTGCCCCCGCTGGGGAGATCCCCTGCCGAAAAGGTATAGCTCCAGTCACCGTTGCCGTCGGCTGCAGTCGTGCCCACACTACTGCCACCCACCCGCACGTAAACCGTTGCATTCGCTTCGGCACTGCCGGTGATGGTGGGTGTTGTGATAGTCGTGATGCCATCGTTGTTCGAAATACCACTGTCGTCACCCGCCAGCAGCTCGGGGGCGCTGGCCGGGGCGTCCGGCGTGTTGGCATCGACCACCAGGTCCTGGTTGTCCGCCAGGCTCTCGCCCGCCGGCACACTGAGATCCGCCGACTGAATGCCGTCGTCCAGGGTGGCGCCGCCGGTGAGCTCAATGCCCGTAACGTCAAGATCGGCGCTGTCGGTCTCGCCCTCGCTGATGCTGTAAGAGCCACCCACGCTGCTCTGGCCCGTGAAGTCGCTGCCCGCCAGCGTCACCGTCTCGCCGTTGGACAGCGTCGCCGCCAGGGTGCCGCCGTTGGCGCTAAAGTCGACAGACTTATCGAACGTGACGGTCACGTTCACGCTCTCGCCCACGCCATAGCTGCCGTCACTGGTGCTCGAGTCGATCCGGCTGACGCCCGGCGCGGGTTGGGTGATGACCGAGAAGACGTCGGCCTGGCTCAGGTCCGCGCTGTTGCCGGCCGCGTCCTCCACGCCGTTGAGCTTGAGGTCGATGGCCTGAACCACCTCGTTCACGTCAATGAGGTCGTCACTGGCGTAGGTAATGGCCAGGGTGTCGCCATCCAGGAAACTGTAGGAGGGGCTGGCCGTCAGCGTGTTCGTCGGATCCTCGCTGGGGAAACTGATCGAGGTGGGCGTGACCGCCTGGTTCATCGCCTCATTGAAATCAACGGTGATCGTGAAGTCATTCCCCAGATCGCTGTCGTTGATCGTGTCCCCACCGACGTTGGTGCTGACACTCGCAATGCCGGGCGCGCTGGTGTCGTGGGTCAGGCTCTGGGTCCCGGCGGATGAGGCGTTGCCAGCGGTGTCCGTCTGCACCACCGACACCGTCAGCGCGCCCTCGTCCAGGCCGGAGACATCCACCTCATTGCCGCCAGCCAGGGTCCAGTCCCCGTTGCCATCAGCGCTTACCTGCTGCGTGACCGCCGCGGTGGCGCCATTGCTGTCGTCGATCGTCACATCCACGCTGGCGCCGGCCTCTACGCCGCCACCGGCGACAACGACGTCGGTGTCTTCCGTGGCGTTGACCGCATCGTCACCCTCGATGGGCGTCGTGATCGTTGGCGCCTGCGCAGGCGCGGTGGTGTCCACGGTCACGCTCAGCGGCGTGGCGTCACCGCTGGTATTGCCGGCCAGGTCGGTGCTGGTGGCCGTGATGGCGTGGGTGCCATCGCCCAGCGCGCTGGTGGTCAGCGACCAGTTGCCAGCCCCATCAGCCGTCGTCGTCCCGATCACGCCGTTGATATCCGAGGATACCTGGACCATTCCGTTGGCGAGCGCACCATTGCCCGTCAAGGCCACGTTGGCTGCCTTCGTTACCTCGTCACTGTCCGAGGCGCCGGTATCAGACGAGGCGAGCAGATCGGCCTGCCCTGGCGCGCCCGGCGCGGTGGTGTCCAGCGTCAGCGACCGGGCCGCGGAGGCCGACCCAACATTGCCCGCCTCATCCGTCACACGCGCGGTCAGCGACTTACTGCCGTCGCTGCCCAGATCGCCATCGGTTACCGCGATATCGACATAGCCGTTGCTGATATCGCCCGCGGCCAGTGTCGCCGTCGCCGGCGTGCCAAGCGATGCCCCGCCAAGCAGCACCTCCACGCTGTCACCGGCCACCGCATTCGTGCCGGCCAGATCAACCCGGAGCGTTGGATCAGTGACATTGGTGACGTCATCGCCATTCGAGCTGCCACTGTCGTCACCCGCCAGCAGCTCGGGGGCGCTGGCCGGGGCGTCCGGCGTGTTGGCATCGACCACCAGGTCCTGGTTGTCCGCCAGGCTCTCGCCCGCCGGCACACTGAGATCCGCCGACTGAATGCCGTCGTCCAGGGTGGCGCCGCCGGTGAGCTCAATGCCCGTAACGTCAAGATCGGCGCTGTCGGTCTCGCCCTCGCTGATGCTGTAAGAGCCACCCACGCTGCTCTGGCCCGTGAAGTCGCTGCCCGCCAGCGTCACCGTCTCGCCGTTGGACAGCGTCGCCGCCAGGGTGCCGCCGTTGGCGCTAAAGTCGACAGACTTATCGAACGTGACGGTCACGTTCACGCTCTCGCCCACGCCATAGCTGCCGTCACTGGTGCTCGAGTCGATCCGGCTGACGCCCGGCGCGGGTTGGGTGATGACCGAGAAGACGTCGGCCTGGCTCAGGTCCGCGCTGTTGCCGGCCGCGTCCTCCACGCCGTTGAGCTTGAGGTCGATGGCCTGAACCACCTCGTTCACGTCAATGAGGTCGTCACTGGCGTAGGTAATGGCCAGGGTGTCGCCATCCAGGAAACTGTAGGAGGGGCTGGCCGTCAGCGTGTTCGTCGGATCCTCGCTGGGGAAACTGATCGAGGTGGGCGTGACCGCCTGGTTCATCGCCTCATTGAAATCAACGGTGATCGTGAAGTCATTCCCCAGATCGCTGTCGTTGATCGTGTCCCCACCGACGTTGGTGCTGACACTCGCAATGCCGGGCGCGCTGGTGTCGTGGGTCAGGCTCTGGGTCCCGGCGGATGAGGCGTTGCCAGCGGTGTCCGTCTGCACCACCGACACCGTCAGCGCGCCCTCGTCCAGGCCGGAGACATCCACCTCATTGCCGCCAGCCAGGGTCCAGTCCCCGTTGCCATCAGCGCTTACCTGCTGCGTGACCGCCGCGGTGGCGCCATTGCTGTCGTCGATCGTCACATCCACGCTGGCGCCGGCCTCTACGCCGCCACCGGCGACAACGACGTCGGTGTCTTCCGTGGCGTTGACCGCATCGTCACCCTCGATGGGCGTCGTGATCGTTGGCGCCTGCGCAGGCGCGGTGGTGTCCACGGTCACGCTCAGCGGCGTGGCGTCACCGCTGGTATTGCCGGCCAGGTCGGTGCTGGTGGCCGTGATGGCGTGGGTGCCATCGCCCAGCGCGCTGGTGGTCAGCGACCAGTTGCCAGCCCCATCAGCCGTCGTCGTCCCGATCACCCCGTCGATGCTCGACGACACCTGGACCGTCTCGTTAACAAGCGCGCCACCGCCCGAAAGCGCCAGGCTGTTCTCGCTCGTTACGTCGTCGGTATTCGAGGCGCCCGTGTCATCACCGGCCGCCAGATCGGGCTGGCCGGGCGCGGCGGGCGCCGTGGTGTCCAGTGTCAGCGACCGGGCCGCGGAGGCCGCCCCGACATTGCCCGCCGCATCCGTCACACGCGCGGTCAGCGACTTGCTGCCATCCGCCCCCAGGTCGCCATCGCTGATCGCGATATCGACGTAGCCGTTGCTGATATCGCCGGCAGCGAGCGTCGCCGTCGCCGGCGTGGCCAGCGCCGACCCACCGAGCAGAACCTCCACGCTGTCGCCGGCTACCGCGTTCGTGCCGGCAAGCGCCACCCGCATCGTGGGATCGGTGGCCTTGGTGACGTCGTCGCTGTTCGAACTGCCACTGTCGTCGCCCGCCAGCAGCTCGGGGGCACTGGCCGGCGCATCCGGCGGTGTGCCATCCACGGTCGCGTCCGAACTATCAGCCTGGGTGGTCGTATTGCCCACATCGTCAGTGGCCGTGGCGCTGACATTCAAATCGTTACCGACCGCCGAGGTGCTGTCGATCGTGTAGGTTGCGCTCCAGATACCACTCGCATTCGTCGCGGCCACGCTCGTCCCGCCGCCCAGGGCGCTGAAGTCGAATGTGACGCCACTAATGTCGCCATTATTATCCCCGGTGCCCCTATTGTCCCAGGAAGCGGTCAAAGTGTCGCCATTAATGAAAGCCCCACCATTCCCCGTAGCACCCGAGATCGAAATATTGGCATCCGTGACAATTGGTACGGTGTTATCGAGAGTGTACTCCTGATCACCGGTATGACTGCCATCACCCGCACCACTCGTGCCCACGCCACCGAGGGACGTCGTTGTGTCCTGGCTGTTGATGCTGTCATCGTCGGTAAGGTTAAGCCCCACAGTACCATCAAAGTTCGCAAGGTCGCCCCCTGAAACCTCGACACTCCAGGTAATGTCGTCACTCGTGCTAACGTTGGTCACTCCAGCACTGGTCCCGCCTGTCACGGTAAAATCCCCGGCATCCACGCCGGCAACAGCCTCGGAAAACGTTACAGCAAACGTGACCACATCCGCATTCGTGGTAGCGCTGCCCGGTATACCGCCGCGATTGATACTATTAACCTCGGGAGCATCATTCACCGTGACATTAACAGTGACCGTATTGGTGTCGGTCCCGTCTCCGATCTGGACGTCGAAGCTGTCGCTACCGGAGAAATCGGCGTTCGGTGTATAGGTCAGCCCTGTAGGTATTACACTGCCCCCATTCGACGTAGCCGTCGCATTGAATCCCCCAAGGCTCCCATTAGAAGGGCCTGCTACATCGACCCAAGTAAGCGGATCACCACTATCACGATCAGTAACAGACAGCAGGCTATTGATTGATGCTGCCGAACCATCCTCGTGAAGGGTAATACTAGGCGAGCCGGTATCGAAGGTAGGAGCGGTATTGGGGGGAACTGCTGGCTCGAAATCAATATCATCAAGAATAAAAGAAGGGGCATTGCTTGACCCAACCCCTGGATCGGTACCAGTTAGCCGAATTTTGGTAATATTTTCCCAATCCGAACCAAACGTTAAAACCCCACCATAATCGGCCTCTTTCGAATCAGCATAGGTAATCGAACCAGAACTATCACTAGTCGTGAAATCTACATTATCTGATGCAACAACATTATTGGACCCATCCCAACCTTCCACCAAAAAATTCTCTGAGCGATTAGCGACAAGCCCATCACTAACGCTCATAAAAATACTTTCAATTTTAAAAAAATCCCCATCTGAATCAAAGACCTCAAAATAAGTTGGAGGAGCGGATCCAACGAGCCCATTCAGGTAGATTACTTTTTCACTGGGAGATTTCGAGGGAAATGCAGAACTAACCCCAAGAGTAGACAGAGTCTCTATCGTCGCATCATTATCTCCCGAACCATCTGTAGTATACGTAATACCATCGACAGTACGACCACTATTCGTAATATCAATCAGCGCCCCATCACCTGGATTATCGGAGTAGTCTTCATCACTTGGTTGCGCAAGAACGGCCTGAAACGCTGAAGTACCCTCGAGTTCACTCGTTTCAATGGAGCCAGCAAGCGTCTCCAGATCCCAATCCCCGCCAAGGGCCTCCGCGCCCGTCAGGTCGTTGGAGGCTGCCACGTCCACATCAGTAAACTCCCCAATTCGGTCGATAAAATGACGCCCCTCGTCATCCCTCCCGACATTGCAACCGTAAAGTAATAGGTCCCCATCAGGTAAAAGGGCATTACCAAGGGTAGCAAGTTCTTCTTGGTGGGCGCTCAGGGCCTCGGTATTCAGTTGTGTGGCCCCAAGCTTTAATTCGCCAGCAGCACCATGAGACACGACGTGAACAGCCTCAAGACCCGAACGCTCCTCCAGCGCGGAGGCTATCTGGGCCAAGCCATTCGATTCAGGCTCAATGAACACCACGTCGGCACTATTGGGAATGATGTCTACCAAGTCCTGGTAATTCTTGACGCCCTTGTCGATGACAACAACCGTGCCCCCAGCCGAACCACCCTTGGAAGTAGACTTGAACGCTTTCATTGGTAAATCCCTTTTTACTTAACTTAACCTGACACCAAACCCGGAAACATGCTTAGACGCGTGGTGGATAGGTACCGTTCAGACAAATCAGAAAGCTAACCGCCAAACGCGGCCCTGAAGGATCAAAAGACTGTCCAGAGCCTGCGGCTCCAACATTCAATCTGTTTACATCGAACCCCGTGCTTCCCCCTTTGATCACCTGCTCATTCCCTGTGGCATTGGTATACATATCGGACGCTGTTAGCCCTTGCTTGGCCTGCCCAGCAAGGTAGGAGTCACTGTCTGGTTTGCTTTGGTCGGCACCAGTCGTTTGAACAGTCAGTCCTCCGGAACCATCTCCACCACCGTCCTGATAACTCACCCCATGCGAATGGGTCGGCAAATGCTGCTCGCCGAGCGTCATTTGCGGTGTGCCAAACGGCGCCCCCAATGGCAGTTGCTGTCCCCACTGCGTTGCGCCATGGCCCACCGGCGCACGACCGCGCAGGTCCGGTAGCCCCAGAGTGCTCCGACCATCCCCGCCAAAATTCATCCCAAGAATGCTGTACAGGGCTTGATATTGGGAGATCTGTAAAAGCTGCCCATTGCAGAAGCCAAAATCCTGGATCGCATAATTGCCGCCAAACATGATGATTTGGCCCATATACATCGTCGCCATTGGATCGCCCTCCGTTCTGGTGTTTGACGCGGCCCCTCGACCACGCCCTCTTTGATCAAGCCTCCTGCCTTCCAAGCGACTGGCTCAGTGGTTGGCAGTTAATTCATGACAATCTGGTACGTCATTAATGGTCGACCGCCCTCGTCAACTGGCGCTCCAGGTTCGATCACCGGCGTTATATGCACCGGTGGCAGTCCAGGAAGCGTGCTATGACAGAGGAAATAACACCCCGCTTCGACAGCCCAATCTCCGGGACCATGGAACAGCAAGCTGAACGGTTCCCGCCCATCAGTCCTGCATTGTGCAGCCGGTTGCCGGGAAACCCTCGCAAGCGTGAGATCCACCTGCCCATCAGCATCATCCGCCAAGGTCAGTGCCTCTCCCACCAGGGCCTCGAACACCTCCGCTGTCAGCTCTTGCAGTGCCTGGATCCGTGAGGCTGCGTCATCATCCATTCGAGCCAGACTCCCTTAGAGCACGTTTTACTGTTGGGGCTGCCCCCATACGTGATCGAATCATCATTATCCTAGCGGCCTTCCGCCGGCCTCCATTCGAGCCAGACAAAAGCTGCATTCGGGCGATCAACAGCCTGAAACCCGAGGTTCCCGTAGACCCGTAACGCGGGTGCATTCATGATCTGCGCCACCAGAACCACGGGTACACCAAGCTGTAAGGCAACGTTCTGCACCGCCTGGACAACCCTCTGACCAATCCCCCGACCCTGAGCTTCCGAAACCAAAGCCATATCGACGACATGGACCATGCCCTGACTGAAGTCCAGAACCAATCGACCGCAAGCGGTGTTGGCCCGCTCAATGATGTAGTAAAGAGCCTCGGGAAACTGCTCGCCGTAACCCTTGAACTGTGCCTGGTATTGCATCTCCACCAGGCTATGGATGAATTCAGGGTCCGCATCGGCAAGCCACAAGTCCCATCGGCTGGCATTGTGTACCATGCGCTCAAAGTCCCTATCCCCGGCGCGGCTCGGCCGCATCCCGACGCCGTTTCCCAGATCAAGCCTTGAAAGCATGCGTAATTGCTCCGTGTTGTGCCCTCACAGCATCTCGCTCCCTTAGGCCAAATGTGCACTTTTTGACCAGAAAAGGCAACCCATTGTTGTGCTTCAGCCTTGTATAGAATCTGTTCCCGTCGCAGGCTGGTTTGTGAACAAACCTTTCACAGTGTGAACCAGCCCAGGAGCACAGGATGGCTGCCAACGCTTAAGCCATCGGCACCACCGGTCATCCCTCATTTACAATGGCCAAAATGCGCCCAAAGGTTTGTCGTTCAAGCAATAAGAGGATTAGAATTCGTCAACTCCATGACGATGATAGAGGTGATGATGCGTACGATTTTTGACGCTCGAGGCGCGGTTATCCTGACCGCCGCAATGGCTCCCGGTCTTTCAATGGCAGGTGGTTTCTCGCTGAACGAGCAGAGCGCCAGCGCTATGGGCACGGCGAACGCCGGTGCGGCGGCCAACCCGGAAAACGCAGCAACCGTTATCTTCAACCCCGCCGGCATGACCCAGCTTTCCGGTACCAATGCCTCTTTTGGCGCTGCCGTGCTGGACATTGACGCGGAAGCCGACCAGGCAACGGCCACCAACCAGGTGGGCCAGCCCGTCCAGGGGAGCACCGGTGGTGACATTGCAGACCCCGCCTACCTGCCCAGTGCCTTCATGACCCATGAGCTCACCAACAACGTAGCGGTCGGCATTGGCCTGCACGCCCCCTATGGCCTGGCGGCGGACTACGAGGATGACTTTACCGGTCGCTATTTTGCAGACGAGACCGAACTCACGGGCATTGCCCTGGCTCCCTCCATTGCGGTGGATTCCGGAGACGGGCTGTCCCTGGGGGTGGGCGTGAACCTGATGTATCTGGAAGGCAAGTTGACCAAGTTCAATGATACAACAGGGATGATCGCGCAGCAGAACCCCAACATGACGCCCCAGCAGGTCACTGCGATGGCCGCCCAGACGCCCGACCCGCATTCCGACGTTGAAGGCGACTCGATTGAGTACACGCTGCGTATCGGCGCTCTCTATGAGCTCTCCGACAGGACCCAGTTCGGCCTGACCGCGGAGACCGGAACCGAGGCCTCCCTTCAAGGGGATATCACGATCACCAACTTCCCGGCTCCCACCCAGCAGAATCCGGCGAACACGACAACACTCAAGGAAGACGCCGAGGTGCCTCTGGATATTCCGCCGAGTGTGACCTTTGGTGCCCGGCATGAACTGACCGACAAGGTTACCCTGCTGTTCGGGGCTACCTGGGCACGCTGGAGCGACTTCGAAGAGCTGGATGTGTACTCCGACGAGGGCGGCACCGGCCAGGTCTCCGGCTCACTCAACCGCAATCCGATTACCCACATCACGGAGAGGTGGCAGGACACCATGCAGTACAACCTTGGTGCCACCTGGCAGGCCAATCCGGAATGGAAGCTTAAGGCCGGCTATGCCTGGGATGAATCGCCCGTGGACAACTACAGCACGGCACGGATTCCGTCCCAGGATCGCCACTGGCTGACCCTCGGCACGCAGTTTGCGCCAGTGAACAGTGACTGGACCGTGGACGCAGCAGTGGGCACGCTCATCTTTGACGGCGATGCCGAGTTTACCGAGCAGGATTACAGCCACCAGACGCCCACAACCCCCTCCAGCGCTGCGACCTATAATGGCTCCTACGACCTGAGCGCATGGAGTGCCTCCGTGGAACTCAGCCGCTCCTTCTAACGGACCCCTTTCCAGGCTCCAGGGAAGGAGCTGCCCCATCCTTCCGTTTCGCCCTCACTCAGCATTCATTGAATACTTTCGAGCGCAACGCCCGCCGCTCTTCCCGCAAGCGATTGCCCGTGGGCTCCTGGTAACCGCTGCGCAACCGGTCATTGATCTGCTTCAACCGCGCCTCATACTCCTGGCAACGACGCTCCTGGGCAGCCTTTTCGCGCTCCCTGGCTATCTGCTCCCGATCCTGCTCTTCAGTATCGTCCGTGTGCTCCGGTGCCCAGGTACCTGGTTCCGGCAAACGCGCTGGCGAATTCACCAGGTCTGGACGGACTTTTTCCTGGTGAGCCTCAGCCTCGGGTCGTTCATCGGTGAAATGCGTCACACCCTGGTCGTCGGTCCATGTGTAGAGCTCCGCCCTGCAAGGGGCGACCAGCACGACGGTAAGCGCGGCTACGAATGCGGATAGGCGTTGATGTGGCATGCCCCGTTCTCCCTGAATGAGTCTGAAATCCCTGACTAACGCAAGAATCCTGGCTCAGGTTTCAGGTGTCAAGCCAGGGCGAGCGTGCCGATAGCCTGCTATGATGGCAGCAAATCGACGGACGCCGGAGCACACCCCCTCGATGGATGGTTTTTCCAGCCTCCTGATTGGAGATCACAGCGACACGGAACGCACCTACCAGCTGGAACTGAGGCTGGGAGCGGATCACGCACGCCAACGGCTGGCCACGGAGCGTGAGCGTGAATCACTGTTTCTCAGCGGCTCCGGCAAGCATTTTCACCTGGAAAACCTCTATTCCATGCCGGCCCTGGTGCGGCTGGCTCTTCGCTTGGGTGGTCTCTACCGGCGAGCGGTGCGCAACAGCCGGGCCCTGAGGGTAACGACCAACCGCTTCATCATTCCCAATCTGCCCACCGCGCTTGAGGGCTATACGCTGCTGCAGCTCAGCGACCTCCATGTGGACATGGACGAGGCCAACCTGCACGCAGTCATCGAAACGGTGCGGGGACTGGAGTACGACCTCTGCGTGATCACCGGCGACTACCGGCGCGATACCTGGGGGGACATCACCCCGGCCATGGAAGGCATGCGGCGGCTGCGCAACCACCTGAAAGGGACGGTTCTGGCCATCCTGGGCAACCACGACAGCGTGCTGATGATTCCGGAGATGGAAAGCATGGGCTATCGCATGCTCATGAACGAAAGCCTCTGCGTGGAGCGCGCCGGAAGCGAACTGTGGATCGCCGGCGTCGATGACCCCCACCTTTACCAGACCCATGACCTGCAGGCCGCGACGAGCGCCATCCCGCCAGGCGCGCTGTCACTGCTGCTCAGCCATACCCCCGAGATCCATCGCGAGGCGGCCCACGCCGGATTCGACCTCTACCTGTGCGGGCACACCCATGGCGGCCAGCTGTGCCTGCCGGGCGGCATACCACTGACCCTGGATGCGACGATTCCACGCCGCCTGGGCCGCGGGGCCTGGCAGGAGGACGCCATGCAGGGCTACACAACAACGGGCGCGGCCACCTCGATCCTCAACGTGCGCCTCAACTGCCCACCGGAAGTCACCCTGCACCGGCTGACTGCTGGGCCGGATGCTCCCCGTTAATGGGGCCGTTGGCGGAGCCCCAACCGGTAGAGAAGCGGCGATCCCCAGATATTGAGCCCGCAGAAGATCAGCACCGCCAGAAGGGCTGCCCAAGCGCCAACGCCCAGCCAACACCAGGCCACAAACGCAGGCAACACCCCTTCCGGCGCCTGATCCAGACCCAATGCCCGATCACCGGCCTCAAGCCCCAGGCGACGCTTGATAAAACTTGAAGCCAGGTCGCCGAGCATGGCGGCCGCGCCAAAGACAGCCCCGAACAGGACGCCCAACCCGAACAGCCAGGCCAGCACAGCGGTGGCAGCAACCGCCACAGCCACCCCGCGCCAGCTCTTGCTGGCACCGAACAGCCGGCGGCCATCAGGCAACCGGCAACCGCCATCCACCGGCAACCCCGGCACGCCCCGGAGCCGGCTCAGCACCATGGGCGCACCATTGGCCACCAACAGCAGCGCGACCAGCTCGGGGATCAACAGCATGACGTGCTGCCTGGCAGCGTACGCCGATCAGGCGTCCGGCAGGCCTCCCTGGGTCTGCTTGATCGGGTCGAGCAGCGCCCGCAGCTCGTCTTCCGGCACATCCGTCTCTTCCTTCGCCACCTCCAGAATGGAGCGGCCGCTCGCATAGGCCTTCTTGGCCACTTCCGCCGCCTTGGCGTAGCCGATCACCGGGTTGAGGGTGGTCACCAGTACCGGGTTCTTACCAACCGCTTCGGCCATAACCTCACTGTTGACGGTAAACCCGGCAATCGCCTTGTCCGCCATCACCCTTGCAGTATTGGCCAACAGACCGTTCATTTCCAGCAGGTTCCAGCCCACCAGCGGCAGCATCACATTGAGCTGGAAGTTGCCGGACTGACCGGCCGTGTTGACGGTGGCATCCAGGCCGGTCACCTGGGCCGCCACCATCGCTGCGGATTCAGGGATCACCGGATTGACCTTGCCGGGCATGATGCTGGAGCCGGGCTGCAGCGCCGGCAGGGTGATCTCGCCCAGGCCATGGATGGGGCCGCTGTTCATCCAGCGCAGGTCGTTGGCGATTTTCATCACCACGGTCGCCAGACCACGATACGCGCCGGACAGCGCCACCGGCGCATCAATGGCACTCTGACCCACGAACGGATGGTCCATCGGAGTGAAATGCAGATCAGTGAGCGCACTGAGCTCTTCCGCGAACAGGCGCGCAAAGTCCGGATGCGCGTTCACGCCCGTCCCCACGGCGGTGCCGCCCTGGGGAATGCGCAGCAATCCCCTGGCTGCCTCTTCCAGGCGATCCCGGGCATTGCTGATCTGGTCGCGCCAGGTTCGCAGTTCCTGGGACAGGGTCACCGGCATGGCGTCCATCAGGTGGGTGCGACCTGTCTTGACCACGGACTCCGTTTCTTTCTCGCGACCGGCAATGGTCTGCATCAGGTGATCCAGCCCCGGCAGAAGGGCGTCGTGCACCTCGGTCACCGCGCTCAGATGAATAGCGGTGGGGATCACGTCATTGCTGCTCTGGCTCATGTTGACGTGATCGTTGGGGTTGACCGGCTCGCTGTTGTGGCCGGAAGCCAGACGCGCGATCACCTCGTTGACGTTCATGTTGGTGCTGGTACCGGAACCGGTCTGGAACACGTCCACCGGGAACTGGTCAGCATGGGCACCACCGAGCACTTCGTCGCAGGCCGTCTCGATGGCCTGGGCACGGCCCGCGTCCAACAGCCCCAGCACAGCATTGGCGCGGGCTGCGCTGCGCTTGATCCGCACCACGGCGTGGATGAAGGCGCCGGGCATGGGCCGGCCGCTTACCGGAAAGTTGTCAATGGCGCGCTGGGTCTGGGCCGCCCACAACGCATTGGACGGGACTTCCACCTCGCCGAGGCTGTCTTTTTCGATACGCTTGTCACTCATTGGGACCTCCGTCAGGTTTGACCAGGCAGTTCAAAACTGCGGCTATAGTGCCTTTCGAAGGCCCGGTTTTCCAGTCATTGGCCCTCAGGCACTGGTCGCAGAAGCGGATGCGCTGCCGCGTGATCGCTGTCTCAACAGCCAATGCTGTTACACAACTTAACGCCCAATCCAGAAACACTTCTATAATGTAAGGTAAAGATCGTGACATAAGCCGGTCACATAAAAGGTGTAATGCCGCGCCGATGCAAGGGGGCAGATGCGATGAAAGCCAGTGACATCCGCAAGCTCAAGAAACGGATCGAACCCGCCTACAGCGAAATGTTCTCCGGCCGGGTGCACGAAGTCGGTTCCGGCGCTGTCGCAGTACGCAACCACAGTGGCGAAGTCCAGCACACAGTGATCGGCGTGCATGGTTTTCTGGAAAACCAGTGCTATTTCACCCAGCTTTACCAGGAGCCCACCACCGAGCTGATCCTGTTGACCTGCTCCAACTATCATATCCCGGTAAGTGGCCCCAACCTGGAGCGGCCGGACTGGGTGGTGCGCAACCCCCACCCGGAGGCCACCATTGAGTACGATGCCCGCATCCTCATCCAGACCATAGAAAACCTGCCGTCCTCAACCCGGATCCGGGTTCACGGTCATTCGCGCGGCGGCGGCGTGATCGTGGAAGCCGCCCGCCAGCGGCCCGAACTGTTTGAAACCATTGATGTGGTTCTGGAAGCACCGGTACTGCCCCAGGGGCAGCTCCATGCCCTGGTGCGGGCCATCCTGGAGCCGGTAAGCCACGGCATGTGGCCCTGGGTGGTGCGCGCCATCAACAGCACGCCCTCATCCGCGTATGCCCAGACCTTCTTCGGGCGCATGAACCCGCGCAAGAAAACGCTGTTGAACCGGATGTTCTCGGCTACCCAGGACCATCTCACCATTGTGCGCAATATCGAGAACATCATCGCCTGGATGGAGCAATGGGATACGGATGTTCTCGGCAATATCCGCCAGGGCACCATCCTGATCCCGGAAACGGACCGTATACTCGATCGTGACATGATGATGGCCGCCGCCCGACAGTCGGCCACTTCGGTGCGGATCGTGGAAACCGAGAGCACCAGCCATTTCATTACGCTGGACAGCGAAAGCTGGGTGCCTTCCATGAATGACATCCCCTGGGCAGCCTGAGCGCCATTGTCCGGCGCCGCTGCCCCCACTAGAATGCCCGTCGCCATGATTGGAGGACGGGCGTGTACCGCTACAAGCTGACCCAGACCCAGACACGGACTCCCAATGCGCGCCGGCTGCAGGAGCTGATGCTGAGCTATCACGATTTCCGGCAAAAGCGGGTAGGCCATCCCCTGGAGCCGTCGATCGAGGCCCTGGGCTGCTGGCAGGCGCAACGCCTGCGCGAGACCCATCGCGACCTGTACGAGTCTCCGCGCTACCACGAAGCCCTGGATTTCCTGTTGGAGGACCTTTACGCGCCCCAGGATTTCAGTCGCCGGGATGACGACTTTGACCGGATCTTCCCCTACCTGATCCGGCTGAGCCCGGACAGTGCCCTGTTCACCCTCTCACAACTGGTGGAACTCAACCTGATCAGCCAGCGCCTTGATCTGGCCATGGCGGAATGGCTTACTCATGATCAGGGCCTGGATCCAATTGGCATTGAAACCCTTTCCGACGCTACTTACGCGGAAGCCTATCGGGCCTGCGGGCAGGTGGATGAACGCCAGCGCCAGATTGAGCTGATGGACAACGTGGGGCGTGACCTGGAACGTTACGTGGACAGTCGGTCACTGCGCATGGGGCTGAAGATGATGCACCAGCCCGCACGCATGGCCGGGCTGGGCGACCTCTATCAGTTCATTACGGAAGGGGTTCATGCTTTCCGCGCCATGGGGGACGTAAGCGAGCTTCTGGAAACCATCCGCAAACGCGAGACCCGCATCATGAAGCACATTCTCGCAGGCGGCGCCCTGCCACGCCACGGCGCGCCACAAAACTGACCGCCTCAGCTGTGGCGCGCCAGAATCGACTCCAGATGATTGACCACTTCCTGTTCAATCCGGCTCTTGAACGGTCGCAGCATCATGCCCAGCGCCAGGTCCACACCAATCTCTTCCGGGTAGATGGCCACCTCCCCGTTGAGCCCGGCACGACGCAGCTTCAGGCGCTCCCCCTCCCAGTGCCACTCAAAGTCGTAGTGTTCCGTCATCTCCCGAGCCAGCTCATCGGCCACCCGCAGCGCGTGATCATGGTCCATGGCATGCGTGCGGCGGATCTGGATTCGGGACATCGGAACTCCTCGACTGACTGCGGTAACGAGCGGTGCGCGATATTTTACGCAACTGCAGCCCCGGAGGCGAGCCCTGGCCAGGCGGCGAAGACAAGCTGCTCATCCGGGGTTAGAATACGCCAAAGCATCAGCGGAGGTCCCCATGGCGGATCAGGACACCACCCATTTCGGCTACCGCAAGGTGTCGAAGCAGGACAAAGCGAAGCACGTCGGCCAGGTCTTCTCATCGGTGGCCAGCCGGTACGACCTCATGAACGACCTGATGTCCATGGGCATCCACCGGCTCTGGAAGCGCTTCACCATTGAGCTCAGCAGTGTCCGGCCCGGCCACCGGATCCTGGACATTGCCGGCGGTACCGGCGATCTGACCATGCAGTTTGCCGACAGAGTCGGCGCCGAAGGAGAGGTGGTCCTCGCGGATATCAATCAGGAGATGCTGGAGGTGGGCCGGGAACGGCTGATCGACCGCGGCTACGCAGGGCGCGTGGACTACGTTCAGGCCAACGCCGAATACCTGCCCTTTCCGGACAACGCCTTCAACGTGGTCTCCATTGCCTTCGGTCTGCGAAATGTCACCGACAAGGATCTGGCCCTGCGCGAAATGACCCGGGTCCTCAAGCCCGGCGGCAAGCTCCTGATCCTGGAATTCTCCAAACCGGTCAACCCGCTGCTCAACCGGGCCTACGATGCCTACTCCTTCACGGCCCTGCCACTGATGGGCCGGCTGATAGCCGGGGACAGCGAGAGCTATCAGTACCTCGCCGAATCCATCCGCATGCACCCCGACCAGGACACGCTCAAGGGCATGATGGAAAGCGCGGGCCTGGTCCAGTGCAAGTACCACAACATGACCGGCGGCGTGGTCGCCCTGCACGCGGGGGTTAAGCCCTGATGGGACTGGGCGCATCGTTGCTGGACCGCGCCACGACGCTGGCCGCTTCAGCGCTGAACCGGGCTCTTGAAGCAGACCCGGCGGCGCGCGACATCCTGCTTCAGGAGCTGGTGGCGCCCATTTCGGTCACGCTGGTGCCCTTCGGCGCCACGCTCACTCTGGCCCGTTCCGGAAACCAGCTCGCGCTGGAACAGGGCACACCGGTCCGCCACCCAGAAACCCACATCAGCGCCACGCCCCTGGCACTGCTGGCGCTGGCTGGCGGCGACACCAGTGGCCTGGATCAGGGCCTGATCGGCATTGAAGGGGACCCCGAGCATGTCCGCCGACTCGCACAGCGCCTGCACGAACTGGCACCGGACTGGGAAGCGCTCTTCGCCCGGACCATGGGCGATGTGCCCGCCCACGTCATCGCGCAGCGCCTGCGCGATGCCCTCCACTGGAGCCAGCAGGCGCGTGCCTCCATCCACGCCAATATCGAGGATTACCTGCACGAGGAGTCCGGGCTGGTGCCAGGCCGCAGGGAAGCCGAGGCCCGCTTCAGTGACATCCGTGACCTCGAGGCCCTTACCGAGGCCCTTGAGAACCGCCTGAACCAGCTGGACCCGGAGGCAGACCGTTGATCAACCCGGGCCGCCTGCTCCGGATCCTGTGGGTGTTCAGCCGCTACCGGCTGGACACCTTCCTGCGCCTGCTGGCCCTGCCCGCTGGCATCCGCCTCCTGCTGGCCATCGCCCCCTGGCGGCTCTTCCCGCAGCCGGAAGCCGACCGTGGCGAGCGCCTGCGCCAGGCCATGGAGGAACTCGGTCCAGTGTTCATCAAGTTCGGCCAGATCCTGTCCACCCGGCGCGATCTACTGCCGGCAGACATGGCCGACTCACTCAAACATCTCCAGGACCGGGTCGCCCCCTTTGACAGCAATGACGCCCGCGCCATCGTGGCGTCGGACCTGGGGGCGGCTATTGCCGACAGCTTCAGCGAATTCGAACAGTCCCCCCTGGCCTCGGCCTCCGTGGCACAGGTCCACGGAGCCAGGTTACTGGACGGCACTCCTGTGGTGGTCAAGGTCATCCGTCCGGGCATCGAGAAGACCATCCGCCAGGACATCCGCCTGCTCTACCTGATGGCGCGACTGCTGCAGCGATTCTGGGCCGAAGGCCCGCGCCTGCGCCCGGTCGAGGTGGTTGCGGACTACGAGAAGACCATCTTCGATGAGCTCGACATGCAGCGTGAGGCGGCCAATGCCAGCCAGTTGCGTCGCAACTTCCCGGACTCGCCACTGATTTACGTGCCCCAGGTATACTGGTCCCATACCGGGCGCCGGGTCGTAACCATGGAGCGGGTCACCGGCATCCCCATCGGGGATACCGAGGCTCTGCATGAGGCGGGCGTGGACATGAAAGTGCTGGCCGAAAAGGGCGTGGAGATCTTCTTCACCCAGGTCTTCCGGGACAGCTTCTTCCATGCGGACATGCACCCCGGCAACATCTTCGTTGACGCCTCCAACCCGGCGGATCCCCAGTACATCGCCCTGGATTTCGGCATCGTCGGCACCCTGGGCCCCTCGGACAAGAACTACCTCGCACGCAACCTCCTGGCCTTCTTCCGCCGCGACTACCATCAGGTGGCGGTACTGCACATCCAGTCCGGCTGGATCCCCGCCGATACCCGGGTGGACGAGTTCGAAGCCGCCATCCGGACGGTGTGCGAACCCATCTTCGCCAAACCCCTGCGTGACATCTCCTTCGGTCATTTCCTTCTGCGGCTGTTTGAAGTGGCCCGCCGCTTCCGCATGGAAGTCCAGCCGCAGCTGGTGCTGCTGCAGAAAACACTGCTGAATGTGGAGGGCCTCGGGCGCCAGCTCTACCCCGACCTTGATCTCTGGGCCACGGCCCAACCCTTCCTCGAAAACTGGATGCACCAGCAGATGGGCCCTCCCGGCATGATACGCTCACTGCGCGAGCACCTGCCGGGCTGGGCCGAACAGGCCCCGGAGATGCCGCAGCTGGTCCATGACGCGCTGGAGCGCGTTGCCACGGATCAGGGGCCGCTCCAGCCAAGGCCTGAGCCACCCGCTGCTTCCCCTCGCCGCCGACTCTGGCCTTTTGTTGGAGGCGGTGCCTGTGTGGTGGGCGCGCTTGCCCTAGCGGAACCCGCCATCCGCGAATGGCTTCAGACGCTGCCGGTGGCAAGCTGGATTCTGCTCGGCGCTGCGACCGTGTTATTGTGGTATGGGAAACGAAGTAATGGGCACTGACATGACAGCAAACGCCTACCCGGAGTGGATTGGGGAAGTCGTCTTCAATGACGACGGCCTGATTCCTGCCATTGCCCAGGACGCGGCCAACGGGGACGTACTGATGATGGCCTGGATGAACGCCGACGCCCTGGCAAAGACCGCGGATACCGGCGAGGCCATCTATTACTCCCGGTCACGGGACCAGCTCTGGCACAAGGGCGAGCGTTCCGGCCATGTTCAGAAAGTGCACGAAATGCGGCTGGATTGTGACTCGGATGTCATCCTCCTGAAGGTCGAACAGATCGGCGGCATCGCGTGCCATACCGGCCGGCGCCACTGCTTCTACCGCCGGCTTGACAACGGCGTCTGGCAGGAATCCGGAGCGGTTCTGAAATCCCCCGACACCATTTACGGAACGGAGCAGGGCTGATGGACACCGTATTGAGCCAGCTCGCCCAGGTACTTGAGGACCGGCGCCACAACGCAACGCCCGATGAATCCTATGTGGCGAGGCTTCACGACAAGGGACTCAACAAGATTCTGGAGAAAGTGGGCGAAGAATGTACCGAAGCCTTGATCGCCGCCAAGGACGCGGAGCGCTCAAAGGACAATAATGACCTCATCGCGGAGACAGCGGACCTGTGGTTTCACAGTCTGGTCATGTTGTCCCATCAGGGTGAAGGGCCTGAAGCCGTGCTCAACGAGCTGGCCCGGCGTTTCGGTCTCTCCGGCCTGGACGAAAAAGCCCGGCGCACGCCGGAATCCTGAACAGGAGGAATGATTATGGGTGGAATCAGTATCTGGCAGCTTCTGATCGTCTTCGGCATTGTCGTGCTGGTGTTCGGTACCAAGAAACTGCGCAACATGGGCGGCGATGTTGGCAGCGCCATCCGCAACTTCAAGCAGGCCATGAATGATGGCGACAACGAGACCTCCGAGGCCGATAAGAAGGACGCAGATTCCGGCGGGCGCACCCTGGAACAGCAGAACACCGAGGAGACGCCCGAAGCGGAGAAGCGCCGCGACCACGAGCACTCCTGAGGGCCCTGAATGTTTGATCTCGGGTTCCTGGAACTCTTTCTCTGCGGCGTGATCGCGCTGCTGGTGCTGGGCCCTGAACGCCTACCGGCAGCGGCGCGCACCGCTGGCCACTGGATCGGCAAGGCCCGCCGCATGACCCGCCAGTTCTCCGAGGAGCTCGACCGCCAGGTCAAGGCCGAGGAGATCCGCGAACAGCTACGGCGGGAGAAAAGCGATATCGGGTATGAGGACATTCAGCAGAATGTGCGCGAAGCACTGGACGAAGCAAAACTGGATGAAGACTACCTGAAAACCGGAACCGGCGACGGGACCGGTGGCAACCGGACTGACGCACCCGATCCCAACAACGCCCAGAACCGCTCATGACCCAGCAGGACGAGCACCCCGACGAAGAAACCATGCCGCTGGTGGCGCACCTGGTGGAGCTGCGCAACCGGCTGCTCAAGGCGATCCTCGCCATTCTGGTTATTTTCCTGGCGCTCTACCCCTTCGCCAACCAGCTCTACACCTGGCTTTCCGGGCCACTGCGGGCCTATCTCCCGGAAGGCAGCAGCATGATCGCCACCGATGTGGCCGCTCCCTTCTTTGCCCCGCTCAAGCTGACCCTGGTACTGGGAACCTTCCTCGCCATGCCCGTCGTGCTTTACCAGATCTGGCGTTTCATGGCCCCAGGACTCTACCGGCACGAGAAACAGATCGCCTTCCCGCTGCTGGCATCGTCCATCATTCTGTTCTACCTGGGCGCGGTGTTCGCCTACTTCGTGGTCTTTCCGCTGGTGTTCGCATTCTTCACCTCCGTGGGGCCGGCGGAAGTCACGGTCATGACCGACATGAGCAGTTACCTCAGTTTCGTGCTCAAGCTGCTGTTCGCCTTTGGCATCGCCTTCGAGATCCCGGTCGCCATTATGCTGATGATCCTCAGTGGCGCCACGGATACCCGCTCACTTGGCGAAAAGCGCCCCTATGTGGTCGTGGGCTGTTTCGTGGTGGGCATGATGATGACGCCCCCGGACATGATCTCCCAGACCCTTCTGGCCGCGCCCATGTGGCTGCTGTTCGAAATCGGACTCATCTTCGGCCGCATGGTCGAACGCCGCCGGCCACCAGAGGACGTGGACGTGGCATGAACCTGCTCCTGCTGCAACCGGAACAACAGATCACGCCACAACAGGCGCGTGTTACCGGACGCCAGCTGCAGCATCTGCACGCGGTTCACGGGGCCCGTACCGGTGATCGCATCAAGGTAGGGGTGCGCGATGGCGCGATGGGCGAAGGCCGCATCGAGACGCTGGACCACAATGAAGCGATACTGAGCCTGGTCCTGGACGAGGCGCCCCCGCAACCACTGCCACTGACGCTGGTCCTAGCGCTGCCACGACCCAAGATGCTGCGCCGGATCATCCAGTCGGTAGTGGCCATGGGTGTCAAGCACCTGGTTCTGATCAACAGCTATCGGGTGGAAAAGAGTTACTGGCAGACCCCCTGGCTGCAGCCGGAATCGCTAACCGACCAGATCACGCTGGGCCTGGAGCAGGCCCGGGATACGGGCTGGGTCAGCATCGAACAGCGGCCCCGTTTCCGGCCCTTTGTGGAAGACGAGCTGCCCTGGATCGCCCACTCAACCCGGAGACTGATCGCCCACCCCGGGGTCACACCCGCCTGCCCCGCCGGCCTGAGCGAGCCGGTTACCCTTTGCATGGGGCCGGAAGGTGGTTTCATCCCCTTCGAGGTGGCGCTGGTTTGTGATCAGGGCTTTGAAGCGGTACACATGGGATCGCGGATCCTGCGTTCCGAAACCGCGGTCCCGGCACTACTCGGACACCTTTTTGACCTGAGCGTGGCGTAACCCAAGTGGAGGCAAGCAAGACATGACCAACGCATCAACACCCTCATCCGAGGAGGCTCCCGACGACACCTGGCACACCCGTCGCCACACACCGCTGAACGCCGGCACCATGCTGGCCCTGGCGGTTGTGGTGGGCGTATTCGGTGGCTTCAGCTCAATCATCTTCAAGGCAATCATCGCCTTTTTCCGCAACCTGTTCTTCTACGCCGATTTCAGCCTTGTCTTCAATCCGGACATCTACATTGCCCCCAGCATCTGGGGAATCGGGATCATCCTGGTCCCGGTTGTCGGGGCCCTGCTGGTTAACTGGATCACCGAGACGTTTGCCCCCGAGACCCGGGGCCACGGGGTTCCCGAGGTCATGAACGCCATCTACTACAGTCAGGGCCGCATGCGCCCGACCGTGGTCATCGCCAAGGCCCTGACCTCTGCCATCTCCATTGGCAGCGGCGGCTCGGTAGGGCGCGAGGGGCCCATTGTCCAGATCGGTTCGGCGTTCGGCTCCAGCCTGGGCCAGGTGATCCGTATGCCCGCCCGTCAGCGGGTGGTGCTGGTGGGCGCCGGCGCCGCCTCGGCCATTGCCGCCACCTTCAATGCGCCCATTGGCGGGCTGGCCTTTGCCATGGAGCTGATGCTGGTCTCCATCAGTGCCCGAACGGTCACCGTTGTCGCCGTTGCGACGGTAACGGCCACCTACATCGGCCGCTTCTACAGCGGCCTGGAACCTTCTTTTGACGTACCGGAACTGGTGATCTTTGAAAACCACCTTGTTGGCTTCTTCTCCCTGCTGGCCTGTATCCCGCTCGGGGCCTCCATTGGTCTGATCTCGGCCGGATTCATCCGCTCCATCTACGCCCTCGAAGACTGGTTCGAAGCCCGCTTCAGTAACACCTACGTCCGCCACGCACTCGGCATGCTGGTCGTGGGCCTTATGCTGTACGGCTTCCTTCTCTACGCGGGAGAATACTACACTGGCGGCGTGGGCTACCCCACGATACTCGACGTGCTGCGCCGCGCTCTGACGGACCCGCTGTTCCTGGGGCTGTTGTTCCTCGGCAAATGGCTGGCGACCGGACTCACCCTTGGCTCCGGCGCGTCAGGCGGTGTGTTTTCCCCTTCCCTGTTTCTCGGCGCCACCTTCGGGGCGCTCTTCGGTCATGTCATGGCGATGCTGTTCCCAACCATCGGTATTGATCCGGTGGTGTTCGCCATCGCGGGCATGGCCGGCATGGTTGCTGGCACCACCGGGGCGGTCCTGACGGCGGTGATCATGATCTTCGAGCAGACCGGGGATTACGCGGCCATGCTCCCGATCATCGCGACCGTCTCTCTGGCCTATGTGGTGCGCGCCAAGCTCACCGAGGAGAGCATCTATACCCTCAAGCTTGTCCGGCGCGGCTTTTCCGTTCCCCAGGGGCTGCAGGCGGCCACATCCCAGCTGCATAATGCCGGTACCATCATGAGCCAGTCCTTCGACCTGGTGGACGCCCAGCTGGCCCGCCAGTGGGAAGCGTCCCATGAACCCGGCCAAACGCGGCGCTATGCCGTCCTGGTCCGCAACGGGCTCATTGAGGGCGTGGCCCACGAAAACCTGCATTACCTGTCCGACCCCAACCGGGCGGTATGGGCGGTTGAGGAACGCTACATCAAGGTCTCCGAGCAGTCACGCTGGACAACCTTCCTCAGGGAAATGCAGTTGCACGATTGTGAGGTTGCCCTGGTCATGCGGGACCGGGAAAGTGAGCGGGGTGATGATGTTTTGGGTGTGATCACCCACCGTGAAATTGCCCAGGCGTCGCGCGAAGACGCGGACCTCATGGAGTGAGGTCGCGCTTTCAGAACGTCGGCAAGGGATGACGGGTTCCCATAGCCTCAGCGGCGATCCGGTTCTTGATCCCGGTCTGGCCATCCAGCCAGCGCATCCCGGCGTTGCGCAACCAGCGCAACGCCAGTTCGTCCCGCCCGAAGAGCTGCTTGAAGCCTTCCATGGCCGCCATGAGTGACAGATTCTCGACCTTGCGACGGCGCTGATAACGCTGCAACGCGCTGGCGTGCGCCGGTTCCAGACCGCGCTCCATGGCCAGGCGGATTTCGTCCGCAAGCACGGCGGCATCCGCAAAACCGAGATTCACGCCCTGGCCAGCCAGCGGGTGAATGGTATGCGCGGCATCCCCAACAAGGGCTACCCCTGGACGGGCGTATTCGCGGGCATGGCGCTGACGCAACGGCAGGGCATGGCGCGTTGAAACAGCTTCCACCGACCCCAGCGTCCACTCCAGTGCCGCAGCCAGCTCAGCCGCAAAGGCGCCATCATCAAGGTTCATCAGGCGCGCGGACTCCCCCACGTCCTGGGACCAGACAATGGAGACGAACCGGTCACTGCCCGCCTCATTGGCCAGGGGCAGGTAGGCCAGCGGCCCCGTGGTCATAAACCGCTGCCAGGCGGTGCGCTGGTGGCCGTACGCCGTGCGGGCCGTGCACACAATCGCCTGCTGGTCGTAATCCCACTCCCGAGTCGCCAACCCGGCCCACTGGCGTATGCGCGAGTTGGCGCCATCCGCCCCCACCACCAGCCGCGCCTCAAGCCAACGGCCATCACTGAGCATCACCGCCGAGCCGGCGCCAGTGGGACGCCAGTGGCGCACGTATTCGCCATCCAGCCAGGTCAGCCCCGGTTGCGCCACCATGGCCCGGGCAAGCGCGCCCAGCACCACGCGGTTCTCCACGATACTGCCCAGTCGTGACAGCTGCAGTTCCGCGGCCTCGAAATGGATACTCCCGGTCCCCTCAGCATCCCAGACGCGCATATCCCGGTAGGGGCAGCAACGCCGGGCCTCGATTTCAGGCCAGATGCCCAGGTCCTCCAGCAGCTGGCGGGTGCCTTCGGTCAGGGCGCTGACGCGTGGCTCGAACTCATCCACCGTCGTCGCCGGTTCCATCTCATGAAGCAGCGCGTCCCTGGATTGCGGCTCCACAACCGTGACCTCCAGGCCCAGGCGCGCCAGAAGCAATGCCAGGGCTCCGCCTACCAGGCCGCCCCCCACAATGGCAATGGTGGTTCTTTCCGTGAGGGCACTTTCAGTCATGGCCAAGGGAACTCCGTCTTGTGTTCAACCCCATGTTGCGCTGGGCCAGCCATTGGCGGGCGCCGGGGGTGGCGTCCAGCGCCGCCAGCCCCAGGTCCCGCAGCACCCCCGGAAAGCCACCCTTTTCAGAGAAGACGCGCACCAGGCCGTCGGAGAAACCAACAACAGCGTCCACGTCAGCCTGATGGCGCGTCAGCCAGGGAGCCAGGGTCTCCGGCTGGCCCAGGGATGCCGGATTGGCCGCGGCCTCGCCCAGTCGGCTGCTGAGCCGCATCAGCCCGCGAAGCGCCAGATTGAAACCCTGCCCCGCCACCGGATGCAGCGAATGGGCCGCATTACCCACCAGCACGGCCCCGGGTCTCACCGGGTGGGCCACCTGCTCCAGTGCCAGGGGATAGCTGTGGCGCTGACCCACGTGCCTGAACCGCCCCTGGCGCCACCCAAAGCGCTCCTGCAACTCAGCCAGGAAGGCATCCGCTTCCAGCGTCATCCGGCGCTCGATAGCACTGTTGTCCATGGTCCAGACCAGAGCGTAATCATGGGAGCCCCTGTGGGGGAGCAATGCCACAGCAGCCCCATCGGAAAACCGCTCATACGCCTGGTTGCGGTGTGGCTCATCCGTGGTAACGGTGGCAACCAGCGCGTGCTGGCCATAGGACTCACGCCTGGGCTGGAACCCCAGATGCTCCCGCAACCCAGAACGACCGCCGTCCGCCACCACCAGCAGCCGGGTCTGCCACCACTGCTGCTCATGCCCCTGTTCCACCATCACGTGCGCCCCGTCACCGGCGGTTTGCGCCGTCACCACCCGGGCCGGACAGAGCCAGTGTGTGGCCGTATCCTGCAACGCGGCTACGAGATTCAGCCCCAGCCAACCGTTATCCACCACATACCCCAGAGCCGGGGTACCATGCTCCGAGGCATGCATTCGGGTGGTGCCGGGGCGACCGCGGCTGGAGACATGGATGTGTTCGATGGGCGTGGCCGCCTGGGCCAGTTCCGGCCACACGCCAAGATCCTCGTAGATCAGCCTGGATCCATGGGCCAGTGCCGTCGCTCGGGCATCATAGCTGGGCTGGAACTGGGCCTGGGGATCCACCGACGGATCCAGCGGTGAGGATTCGACCACCGCCACTTCCAGTGATGGGGCATGGCGGGCCAGCCCCAGCGCCAGCGAGGCGCCGGCCATGCCGCCGCCAACAATGAGTACGTCGCAGTGCCGGGTGGAGGCCGCCGGATCACTCATCCGCCATCAATGCCTCAATCGCCGCTATGTCCTTGGGCACATGAGTGGTGAGATTGCGATACCCGGACCGGGTGACGGCAACGTTATCCTCGATGCGCACGGCAATCCCCTGCCAGCGCTCATCCACGCCTGTCTGCCCCGGAGCAATGTAGAGGCCCGGCTCAATGGTCATCACCATCCCGGGCTCGAGCACACGCCAGGCGCCGCCAATGCGGTAATCGCCCACGTCGTGCACGTCCATGCCCAACCAGTGGCCGGTGCGGTGCATAAAGAAATCCCGGTAATGGCCCTGTTCGATGACCTCCTCCAGAGTGCCGGAGAGAATGCCAAGATCCAGAAGCCCCTGACTCAGGACCTCCACGGCGGCCTCGTGGGGCTGGTTCCAGTGGTTCTCGGGTTGCACCTTCTCAATAGCCGCCTTCTGGGCCGCAAGCACAATCTCGTACACCGCTTTCTGCTCACCCGTGAAACGGCCGTTGGCCGGGAAAGTCCGGGTTATGTCCGCAGCATAGCCGTTGTACTCACAGCCGGCATCAATCAACACCAGCTCACCGTCGGCCAGCATGCCCTGATTCTCGGTGTAATGGAGCACACAGCCGTGGGAGCCGCTCGCGACAATGGTCGGGTACGCGGGGGCACTCGCTCCTTCGTCCAGGAAACGGTACAGAAGCTCCGCTTCCAGCTGGTATTCCCGCAGCCCCGGCTGAGCACGGTGCATGGCCTGGCAGTGGGCGTCAGCGCTGATCCGGCCGGCGCGTTCCATCACCTGCAGTTCCGCCGCACTCTTGTACAGCCGCATGTCGTGCAGGGTGTATTCCAGGGCTACGAACTCACCCGGTGGCTTGGCGCCGCTGCGCACCCGTGCCCGGATGCTGTTGACCCATTCCATGACCCGGCTGTCGAACGCCGAATCACGGCCGATGGAATAATAGACCCGGGAGCGCCCCTCGATCAGGCCCGGCAGGATGTCGTCGATGTCACTGATCGGGAAGGCATCGTCCATGCCGTAGTCGGCCACGGCGCCATCCGGCCCTACCATGAACCCGTCCCAGAGCTCCCGGTCCGGATCACGCTCCCGGCAGAACAGGACCGACTCCCCGTGCTCACGGCCGGGAATCAGCACCAGCACCGCGTGAGGCTCCTGGAAACCGGTCAGGTAGAGGAAGTCGCTATCCTGGCGATAGGGGTATTCCGTATCCCGGCTGCGGGTGCGCTCCGGGGCCGCCGAGACAATGGCGATGCTGTCCGGCGCCATCTGCTCCATCAGACGGCGCCGGCGGCTGGCGTGCTCGTCGCGGTCGATAAGGCAATGGGTCTGCTTGCTTGCGGCGGTCATCGGCACTCCCGGTTCAGTGCAGTGTCTGTTGGTCAGCCTCGGAATCCGGCTGGGGATGGTTGAACTCGGCAAAGACATTAAGGACGCCAACCCGGATGTACTCAGAGACCTCCTCAATGTCGCGATCGCCCTCCTCCTCGCCATCGTCCGCGTCGCTTTCCACCTGGCTGATGGCCACAAAGTCCCGGATCAGTTCACGGATGTCATCAGGCGCCCGGCTCAGGCCGTCGCCCGCGGCCCGGGCCATCCCCTCGAGGAAGCCCCTGACCCAGTTGGAAAGCGCTTCAAGCCGCTGGTTCAACGGCGCCTGCTCCGGGGGCAGCAGCAGCTGGAAGTCCATGTCCTCAGACTGCAGGGCGGCCAGGGTAGCGGCATAGAACGCATGCAGAAGGGCACGGGGGGACACCTGCTCATCACCCTGGTCATCCTCCTGCGGTTCTTCCAGTCGGTCGCAGCCCAGATGTTCCAGCGCCAGGTTTTCCCAGCGTTCACTGGACAGGCGCTCCCCTGCGGCCAGTTCTCCCGCCAGCAACCCGTGCAGTTCGCTGGGGTGGTTGATGGCACCGTGGCGTCCATGCAGATCGGACCACAGGTCAAAGTCATAGACAACGTCGTGCAGACGCTGCGTATCGTTCTCGTCGGTTCCGCTCATGCGGTGATCAGCTCCGGGTCTTGGATTACAGGTATCAACTGCCAGATTATGCAGGCATTCAGACTATCATGCAGTGAGGGACTGTCGTACCGCAAATTGACCGCTCCCCAGGCGCCCACTATAGTGATTCTCCAGAGGCGATTCCCGGAGAGACGTATCATGGAGCAAGCGGAACTCGAGGCGCTGGCCGCCCGCATTGAGCGGCTGATCGAGCGCAATCGCCAGCTTGAAGCCGAAAACGCGCGCCTGCGCCAGGCCCAGGAGGACTGGCAACAGGAGCGGGTCCAGCTCATGCAGAAAAACGACATGGCACGTCACCGGATCGAAGCAATGATCTCACGGCTGCGCTCACTGGAGCATCACTGATGGCAGAACATACGGATAAGGAAACAGTCGCGGTCAACATCCTCGATAAGGAATACCTGGTAGCCAGCCCGGGCGAGGCTCGTGGCGAACTGGAGCGCTCCGCCAGGTATCTTGACGAAAAGATGCGCGAGATCCGGGCCAGTGGTCGCGTCTTTGGCACCGAGCGGATCGCGGTCATGGCCGCGCTCAACATCACCCATGAACTGCTGCAGAGCAGCAGCAACATGCCGGAATCCGCGGAGCGCACCCTGCGCGAAATGGATAACCGGGTGCGTGAGGCGCTGGAGCAGTCGCAAACGGGCACGGATTCCTGATAGGGCCGAACGCCACCATTGCATTCACCCCCTCCAATCGGCCTATAATCACATGGACTCTCTGGGCTGTGCGACTTTACTGGATGTTGTCCTCGAGCCGATGCGCACAATCAAAGGGAGCCGCTCCCTGGTGATGTGAGCAGGTCCTCCATGCAGAGGAAAGCCTAATTCACCATCCAGGGGCTCCCGCCTTGAACTCTAGGGTTCAAGGGCACAATCCGGTCCGGCAGCCCGGAGGGTCTCATTACCTGCCTTGCCAGAGTCTCCATGACGAACCATCAACCGACCCGAAAACAGCTCCGGAAGGAACTGCGCGCACGGCGACGCGCCCTCCGCCCCCAGCAGCAGCGACGCGCCTCACGCAGGCTTTGCCGGAACCTGCTGGCGAGCCGGGAGCTGCGGGATGGACGCAGCATTGCTCTTTACTGGCCCAACGACGGCGAGATTGATCCGCGCCCGCTGCGACCAGCGGCGGAACGCATGAACAAGACCTGCTATCTGCCCGTACTCCACCCCATACTGGGCAACCAGCTCTGGTTTCTGCGAGTGGACGCGAGCACCCGGATGACCCCCAATCGCTTTGGCATACCAGAACCCAGCCTTCACCGGGCTGCTTCCCGGCCCGCCTGGGCCCTGGACGTGGTTCTGATGCCTCTGGTGGGGTTTACAGCGCAAGGAGACAGGTTGGGGATGGGGGGCGGCTTCTACGACCGGACGTTCGAATTCCTGAGCCAGCCCCACCGGCATAAGCCACGGCTGATTGGACTGGCTCATGAATGCCAGCGTGTTGAGGCCATGCCAACAGCCAGCTGGGACATTCCCATGGATGCGATTGTGACAGACCAGGGGTATTACCCGGTGAGGGCCTGACCTGTTACGCGGGGTCAGTTAACTGCCCTTTCCTCAGTCCCCTGGCTCAGGATCACCTCCTGCGCTGCATCGGAGGTCAGTCTGGGCTCATCGGATACCGCCAGGGATGTCAGCCCACTGACCAGCAGCCCAATGGCGAACACTACCACCAGAACACGGATGACGTCAGGTTGTCGGTTCATTGTTGATCGTCTCCTGCCAGCACCTGCTTCCTACTGTGATCGCAACAGTGCCCGCAAAACAGCTGAGTATTTCGGTTTTTTCGTACAGCATGAGAGAGTTTAGCAGTAGTGGCCTTTTTTACAATTCCAAAACATTGTCGGTTCATTATAAGTTTGCAAAGTTTTGAAACTTACTGCCCCAGAAACAGGCGGTAGGCCGGATCGTCGCCAATCTCTTCATACTCAAAACCGATCTCATCCAACATGCCCCGGAAGTCATCCAGATCCTCGTCCTCAACCTGGGCGCCCATGAGGATCCGGCTGTAGGCGGCGCCGTGGTTGCGGTAATGGAACATGGAGATGTTCCAGCGGCTCCCCAGCGACATCAGAAAGGTAATCAGCGCTCCCGGGCGCTCCGGAAAGGTGAACTGAAAGACTTTCTCATTGGTGACCGAGGGCGCATGACCGCCTACCATGTGCCGGATATGCTGTTTGGCCAGGTCGTTGTCGGTCAGATCCAGGACCGGGTAGCCCAGATCCGTAAGCTCACTCACCACTTCGTTGCGGCCAAGGCCACCAGCCTGAATCTGGACCCCCACAAAGATATGGGCCTCGTCCGCGGAGGAATAACGGTAGTTGAACTCCGTGATGTTGCGCTTGTGCAGCGCCTGGATGAACTGGCGGAAGCTGCCAGGCTTCTCCGGGATCGTGACCGCCAGGATGGCCTCCCGCTGCTCGCCCACTTCCGTGCGCTCGGAGACATAGCGCAGCCGGTCAAAGTTCATGTTGGCGCCACTGAGGACCCCGATCATGTTCTCGTCCTCCACTCCCTGGCGTTGGACGTACTTCTTGAGACCCGCCACCGACAGCGCCCCCGCCGGTTCCTGGATGGAACGCGTATCCTCAAACACATCCTTGATCGCGGCACAGATTTCATCGGTGGTTACGGTCACCACCTCGTCCACATGATCCTTGCAGATATCCCAGGTATGGTTGCCGATCTGTTTCACGGCCACACCATCGGCAAAGATTCCCACCTGCGGGAGCGTTACACGCTGGCCCGCCTTCAGGGCCTCTGAAAGGCAGGCTGAATCCTCGGGCTCCACCGCAATAACCCGTGTCTCCGGGCGCAGATACTTGATATAGGCGGCCATACCCGCGATCAGACCGCCGCCACCAACCGGGATGAACACCGCGTGTATCGGTTTTGTGAACTGCCAGAGCAATTCCATCGCCACCGTGCCCTGGCCGGCAATGGTATCCGGGTCATCATAGGGATGGATGTACGTGTAGCCGTGCTTCTCAATCTGTTGCTGGGCGTAAGCGGCGGCCTCGTCAAACGCGTCGCCGATCAGCACCACTTCGGCGCCACTGTCGCGCACGGAATTGACTTTGATCTCCGGCGTGGTACGCGGCATGACGATGGTGGCATGAATACCCAACCCGGTAGCCGCCAGTGCCACCCCCTGGGCGTGATTACCGGCGGAGGCGGCAATCACGCCACAGGCTTTCTGGGCATCCGAAAGCTGACTGATCTTGTTGTAGGCCCCACGCAGCTTGAAGGAGAAGACCGGCTGCAGATCCTCGCGCTTGAAAAAGATGCTGTTATTGAAGCGGCGGGTCAGGTTGCGCGCATGGGTTACCGGTGATTCGATCGCCACGTCGTAAACGCGTGCGTCCAGAATCTTGCGGATATAGCGGTCGGGCATGGTGAGGCTCTCTCTGGTCAGACAGCCTCACAGTGTAAGAAGGATCCGGGCACCACGTCCACGCATGATGCCCGTTTATCCGTCATTCAACAGCTTCACCGAGCATGTAATCGACAGCCGCCTTCATTTCCGAATCGGAACAGTCACCACAGGTGCCCTTGGGCGGCATGCCCTTGAAGCCATTGATGGAGTGCTTGTAGAGCCCTTCACGGCCCCGCTCATCAAGCCGGCTCTGCCACTCGTCCCCGGCATCGAGTTTGGGCGCGCCAGCTGCACCGATCTGGTGGCAGGTACTGCAGTAATTGCTGTAGATCTTCTCGCCGGAACGCTCCTGGGCTACCCCGGTACTGGCCGCCCCCATGGCAAGGATAGCGCCGAGGATCGCAATCGGTTTAACGGTAGCCTTCATATCAGCTCCTTTATTTTCTTGGTCAGTTGAACAGGGCTTGCCTTGGTTACATCCTACAGAGACCACCCCACAATAACATTGACCTGCCTCAACTCAGTCCAGGCAACCAGGATGGTTATGAACACACTAGCCCGCATGACTCCATAAAACCACATGCCCGCCCGCAGGCGACCAGCAGGGGCGTTTTTCAGCAGCCCGGCACTTAACATTCATCCCGGATACAGGTATTGTCATCCGCACGCTCATGCCACTGGAGAGACGCAATGCATGGATCAGACGAAACACTGACCATCCATACCCGGCGCAACGTTGAAGCCGCTATGTTATGGCTGCATGGCCAGGGCACCAGCTCCGAAGACCTGACGCCCCTGTTCAAGAACCTGGCGGCCTCACGGGAACTGGGCCTGCGCTACCTGGCACCCAACGCACCGATGCGCCGGCTGCAAGCACTGGGCGGGCGCATGGGTCGGGCCTGGTACGACGTGGCTGCAGCGGACTCCGGGGAAGCGGATGCGGAAACGCTTTGGGAAAGCCACACCCAATTGACCGGGCTGCTTGATGCGGAACGGGAAACCGGCATTCCCCCGGCCAGGACCCTTGTGGGCGGTTTCTCCCAGGGCGGTGCCATGGCGCTGCATACAGCCCTTCAGTATCCCTATCCACTGGCAGGCATCATCGTGCTGTCCGGGGAGCTGCTCCACCCGGAGGCGCTTGCCGGGGCAATCCACCCTGCCAACGCAGCCACCCCGATCCTGATGATCCATGGTACCGGTGATGAGCTCATCCCTGTGGAAGAAGCCAAGACCAATCGTGACCGGCTGCGGGATCTGGGCCTGCCCGTGGCCTGGCATACGCTGGCGCTGGGCCACGAAATCAGCATGGACACCATCGCCCTCGTCGACCAGTGGACCGAGGCCCGGCTGGCCGCCCAGGGCGTTACCCGCAACCCGGCGGACTAGTAGCCTGGCATCAACCAGTCACTGCTCGGCTTATACCCGGCTTGCACGGCCGCCCTGTAGCCTTGCGTGAAAGAGGCCAGCACCTCACTCAGGGCTTCCTCCACACTGGCATAGCGGGCACTTTCAGGCACCGCTGGCTCGGCCATACCGGGCGCCTGCAGGTAGTAGTCCTGATCGGCCTCCACCCAATCGCCAAGCACTCCCCTGTAAATCCAGACACGGATCGTGGTCAGGATGCCCTCCAGGCGGAAATTGTACTCGGTCACCAGTTGCCTGGCCCCGAGGATCTCGGGCTGATCAAAGACTCTCGCGACAGCTGCGGCATCATCACCCATTGCGCTCACTCCTCAGTTTGTCAACGCGTGCCCACCAGCTATATTAGTTCAAATGAAATGAATCAATTCTTGCCCAAAATCAATGAGCCAGAAATTGTTTGGTGTCATTGTGGTCACAACCATTGCAGGAAAAGCCCCGGAGTGCATGCCGTATGACCACCCAGCGCCTTTTGCAGTCCCTGCTTCTGGGCCTGACTGCGGCCCTGTTCTCTGTATCCGCCACCACGGAAACCACCCAAGAGGACGCTCAAGCGTTCTTCCCGGAGGCAGACCGCGTTGAGCCGCTGAGCGGCGACCAGCCGGCGATGGGCGTCTACCACGACAGTGAACTGGCCGGGCTGGTTTTTGAAACCGTGGACTACGCGCCCATCCCCGCCTACTCCGGCAAACCGGTCAACATGCGCATTGGTCTGAACAGCGATGGCGAGATCGTGGGCGGCGAAATCCTTGAGCATTCCGAACCCATTGTGCTCACCGGGATCCCGGAAAAGAAAATTGATGCATTCGTGGATCAATACGTCGGCAAATCCATCCACGACCGCATGCGCGTAGGGCTGTCCTCACACAAACGCGAGGGCTATGACTACGTGGATGCGGTCTCCGGTGCCACGGTCACGGTCGTGGTCATGGGCGACACCATCATGCGGGCCGCCCGCAAGGCGGCGGTGACCCACGGACTGGTGGAAGAGGATGCTGTGGACCTCCGGGAGCCGGCCACTGTCAAGGCCGAAACGTTCGAACAGGCAGACTGGGACACGCTCCGCGACAAAGGCGCCATCAGCAAGCTGCACCTGACCCGCGGCGAAGTGGACGATGCCTTCAAGGGGACGGAAGCCGAAGGTGTGAAAACCGCCCCGGAAGACGCCCGTGACGAGACGTTCATCAACCTGTACGCCACCTACCTGAACACACCGACCACCGGCCGCAACCTGCTGGGCAAAGAGCATTACCAGCAACTCATGGACCGGCTGGAGGAAGGCGAGCACGCCATCATGCTGATGGCCGATGGCCGCTATTCGTTCAAGGGCACCGGCTTTGTCCGGGGCGGCATCTTTGACCGCATCCAGATCAACCAGCGTGACCGCTCCATCCAGTTCCGCGACAGCGACCTGGTCCGGGCCCCGGATTTTGCCCTGGCGGACCCGCCCACCATCTCGGAAAAGGACATTTTCATTGTCCGCCAGCAGCACAAGTTTGATCCAGCCACCCCCTGGGAGCTTCAGCTCCGGGTCCGGCGTCAGTACGGGGCCCTCGACTCCACGTTTGTCAATTTCACGCTGGAGCACAAGCCGATTAAGGCATGGTTCAACATCCCTGAACGCAGGGCCCTCAATGACGAAAGCGATCAGCCACTCTGGGTCTCGGTCTGGCAGGACCGCCAGATACAGATCGGCGTACTCGGGGCTGGGCTCGGCTTACTCGTCTTCATCCTGCTGTTCCAGGACTGGCTCGCCAAACGTCCCCGTCTGCTGCATCCGCTGCGCATCGGCTTCCTGATCTACACCGTGGTGTTCATCGGCTGGTACGCCCTGGCGCAGCTGTCGGTGGTCAACATCTTCACCTTCACCAATGCCGTATTCACGGACTTCAGCTGGACCACCTTCCTGATGGACCCGATGATGTTCATCATGTGGAGTTTCGTGGCCGCCACGCTGCTGTTCTGGGGTCGTGGTGTGTTCTGTGGCTGGCTCTGCCCCTTCGGCGCCATGCAGGAGCTCATCAACCTGGCGGCCCGCAAGCTCAAGGTGCCGCAGTTCGACGTCCCCTTCGCCGTCCACGAGCGCCTCTGGGCCCTGAAGTACCTGATCCTGCTGGTGCTGTTCGGCATTTCCCTGCAATCACTGGGGGCCGCCGAACACTATTCCGAAGTGGAGCCCTTCAAGACGGCCGTAACGCTGCACTGGCAACGTGAGTGGGGCTTCATCCTCTACGCCGCCCTGCTGCTGGTGATCGGCATCTTCAATCACAAGTTCTACTGCCGTTACATCTGCCCCCTGGGCGCGGGGCTGGCCATCCCGGCCCGGATCCGGCTTTTCGACTGGCTCAAGCGACACAAGGAGTGCGGTTCCCCCTGCCAGATCTGCGCCAATGAATGCGAAATCGGGGCCATCCACCCGGATGGCCGGATCAACCCGAACGAATGCCATCACTGCCTGGACTGCCAGGTCACCTACTGGAACGACCAGAAGTGTCCGCCCATGATCCAGAAGCGCAAGAAGCGCGAGAAGATGGCGCGCACGGATGCCGATGACAGCAAGAACAACCCGAACAAGATACCCGCGGTGGACGTCACCCGCTAGGTATGCCCCAAAACCAGCGACAGACCATGGAGTTACTATCATGACAAGAGGCGATAACGAGCAGAACGACAACGACCGTCACGAAGAGGTCGCCAACCCCGGCCGGCGGTCCTTTCTGGGCGCCACGGCCACGGTCGGCGCCCTGGGCGCAACCGGTGGTACCGGCACGGCGCTGATGATGGGCGGCACGAGCGAGGCCAGGGCCGCGGAAGGGGCCCAGAGCAGCCATGTACCACTGGGCGAACTGGACGACTACTACGGTTTCTGGAGCGGTGGCCACTCCGGCGAGGTCCGGGTATTCGGCGTGCCCTCCATGCGCGAGATCATGCGCATTCCCGTATTCAATCACTGCAGTGCTACTGGCTGGGGCATGACCAACGAATCCAAGCGGATCATGGGCGACAGCCACAAGTACACCAATGGCGACGCCCACCACCCGCACCTCAGCTACACCGACGGCAGCCACGACGGTCGCTATCTCTATATCAACGATAAGGCCAACTCGCGCATCGCACGCATCCGCCTCGATGTGTTCAAGCCCGATGCCATGGTTACCATCCCCAATATCCAGGCGGTGCACGGGCTGCGGTTGCAGAAGGTCCCCAAGACCGGCTATGTCTTCGCCAACGCGGAATTCCCCATCCCCAAGCCCAATGACGGGCGCGAGCTTGATAAGCCCCAACAGTACTGGACGCTTTGGACCGCTGTGGACGGCGAAACCATGGAAGTGGCCTGGCAGGTCATGGTCGACGGCAACCTCGACAACATGGATGCCGACTACACCGGCAAGTACGCCGCAGCCACCTGCTACAACTCGGAAAAAGGGACCACCCTCGCCGACATGCAGCGCGCCGAGCGTGACTGGGTGGTGGTGTTCAACATTGAGCGCATTGAGCAGGCGGTCAAGGAGGGCAACTACACCACCATTGGCGATTCGGATGTGCCCGTGGTGGACGGTCGTAGTGGTTCCGAGGTGACCCGCTACATCCCGATCCCGAAAAACCCCCATGGCTGCAACACCTCGACCGACGGCAAGTACTTCATCTGCGCGGGCAAGCTGTCGCCAACGGTAAGCATGGTTGAAATTGCCAGGCTGGACGACCTGTTCGCGGGCAACCTGTCCAGCGAGCGCGACGTGATTGCGGGTGAACCCGAGCTGGGTCTGGGGCCACTTCACACCACCTACGACGGGCGCGGCAACGCCTACACCACACTGTTCATTGACAGCCAGATTGTTAAGTGGGACATGGAGAAAGCGGTCCGCCACTACAATGGCGAGGATGTGAACTACATCATCCAGAAGCTGGACGTGCACTATCAGCCGGGCCACAACCATGCCACCCTGGCAGAGTCCAAGGATGCGGATGGCAAGTGGCTGTTCTCGCTGAACAAGTTCTCGAAGGACCGGTTCCTGCCCGTAGGACCGCTGCACCCGGAGAACGACCAGATGATCGACATCTCCGGCGAGGAAATGAAGCTGGTGCACGACACGCCAACCTTCGCCGAACCCCATGACGCCGTCATTGTCTCCCGCGACATGATCAGCACCCAGCAGGTCTGGAAGCGCGACGATCCCTTCTTCGCCGAGACCGTGCGCATGGCCGAGGAAGACGGCATCAATATCGAGAGCGACAACAAGGTCATCCGTGACGGCAACAAGGTACGGGTCTACATGACCTCCGTCGCTCCCCGTTACGGAATCACCGAGTTCAGCGTGAAGGCCGGCGATGAAGTGACCGTGGTGATCACCAACCAGGACACGGTGGAAGACGTCAGTCACGGCTTCTGCATGATCGGCCACGGTGTCAGCATGGAGGTCAGTCCCCAGCAGACGTCATCGGTCACCTTTACTGCCGGTTCTCCCGGGGTCTACTGGTACTATTGCAACTGGTTCTGCCACGCCCTGCACATGGAAATGTCGGGCCGCATGCTGGTCGAACCCGCGGACGCCTGATCCGCTGTCACGGACCCGGGCACCCCGTGCCCGGGTCCTGTTTCACCAACGGTGATCATCTTGACCCGAATACAGCCGTTTATCAGCCTATTGCTGGGCGCCGTACTCCTCCCCGCATCCGCGATCGCCGGCATTGAACCCGGCCACCTGAGCGATGCGCTTGAAAACGCCGAAAGCGGTGAAACACTGGAACTCGAGCCGGGCCTGTTCAAGGGCCACTACCGGATCGACACCTCCCTGACGCTCCAGGGAAGCCCCGGCACCCTCATTGATGGCAATGGTAAGGGCACAATACTGACCATCGCGGCACCCGACGTCGCCGTGAAGCAACTTCTCCTGCGCAACAGCGGCAGCAACCTGACGGACCTCGACGCGGCCATCTTCATCGAAGGCAGTGGCCGTAATACCCACATACAGGCCAACCACATCCGGGCCCAGGGCTTTGGCGTCTGGATTGATGAAGCACCCGATGTTCTGATCGAACGCAACCGGATCACCGGCAATACCAGCATCCGCTCCCAGGACCGGGGTAACGGCATCCACCTGCACCATGTCAATGGCGCCATGATTCGCGACAATACCGTCTGCCAGGCGCGGGATGGGATCTACATCAACGTCAGCAACAACAACACGCTCGCCGGCAACCGCCTGTGCAACCAGCGCTATGGCATCCATTACATGTACTCCAACCGTAATACCGTGCGTAACAACCGGAGCTGGGGCAACCGCACCGGCTACGCGCTCATGCAGTCAACCAAGCTGAACGTGATCGGCAACCGGGCGGAGGATGACAAGGGTTATGGTTTCCTGCTCAACTACATCACCGATTCCGTTCTCCGCGACAACACCGCCATCGACATCAAGGCCTCGACAGCCCCTGGCAGCGAACGCAGTATCGAAGGCGGTGAAGGCAAGGCGCTGTTCATCTACAACTCGCAGCAGAACCGGATCCATGGCAATACCTTCGCGCGCACGGCCATCGGGATTCACATGACCGCGGGCTCGGAGAACAACGAAATCCACGGCAACGCGCTGATCAGCAACCGCACCCAGGTGAAGTACGTCGCCACCCGCGCCCAGGAATGGTCCAAGAACGGGCGGGGCAACTACTGGAGCGACTACATGGGGTGGGACATCGACGGTGACGGCATCGGCGATACGCCCCATGAGCCCAATGACGCGGTGGACCGGATCCTGTGGACCTACCCCATGGCACGGGTACTGATGAACAGCCCCGCCGTGGCGCTCATGCGCTGGGTCCAGTCCGCCTTCCCCATACTCAGTCCCCGGGGCGTTAAAGACAGCCACCCGCTGATGCACCGCCCGGACAAGCAGGAACAGCAACCATGACCAACGCGGTGGACCTTGAACAACTGAGTTGCCACTTCAGCGGCGTAAGGGCATTGAGCGACCTCAACCTCACCCTCGGTGAGGGGGAAGTGCTGGGGTTGCTGGGCCACAACGGCGCCGGCAAATCCACGGCCATGAAACTGATTCTGGGCATCCTGACACCTTCCTCGGGGCAGGTCAGAGTCTTCGGACAGGACCCAAGAGGTCCCCAATCAGGCCGTCTCCGGCTGCAGCTGGGATATCTGCCCGAGAACGTCAGTTTCTACGACAACCTCAGCGGCCGTGAGGTCCTGGCCTACTTCGCACGTCTCAAGCGCGTGCCACCCCGGGAAGTCAGTCGGCTTCTGACGCGGGTAGGCCTTGACCATGCAGCCAATCGACGGGTACGCACCTATTCCAAGGGAATGCGCCAGCGCCTCGGCCTCGCCCAGGCACTGCTCGGCGAACCCCGCCTGCTTCTGCTCGACGAACCCACGGTGGGACTGGATCCCATGGCGACACGGGACGTCTACCGCACCATGGACGAACTGCGCGCCAAGGGCACCGGCATCATCATCAGCTCCCACGTGCTGCCCGGCATTGAGCAACACGTGGACCGCGTGGCCATCCTCGGGCGCGGGAGCCTCCTTGCGGAAGGCTCGATTGAGGCCCTGCGCAGCCAGGCCCAGCTGCCCCTGACGATCCATGTGCGCAGACAGGCCTCGGCGCGTTTCCAGAATACTGACCTGCATCCGTCCCTACAGCACGCCAGGCCCGACAGCGACAACAGCCTGGCTCTGACCGTCAGCGCCGAGGACAAGCTCAGGGTGCTCAATGAACTGCTCAACCAGCCCGGCGTTGAGGATGTCACAGTCGAACAGCCGACCCTGGAAAGCCTGTACGCCCATTTCGACACTGAACTCAATGAAGGGGAAACCCGGTATGCATGAATCACTGGTGGTTGCCGGCAAGGAATTCCGGGACGGCCTGCGCAACCGCTGGGTGCTGGCCATCACCCTGGTGTTCGCGATACTCGCCATTGCGCTGGCCTGGTTCGGGGCCGCCGTCTCCGGAGAGGTCGGGTTCACCCGTGTCTCGACCACCATTGCCAGCCTGGCCAGCCTGGCCGTCTTCCTGATTCCCCTGATCGCCCTGATGCTCGCTTACGACAGCATCGTGGGCGAGGATGAGAACGGCACCCTGTTGCTGCTCATGACCTACCCGCTGAGCCGGACCGGACTCCTGGCGGGCAAGTTCCTAGGCCATGCCGCCATCATGGCCCTGTCCACCCTTCTGGGTTTCGGCATTGCCGGGCTGGTGATCGTGGTTTTCGATGCCGAGGCCACACTGGGCGCCCTTGCCGGCCCCTTCACACTCTTCATCGGCAGCGCCATTCTCCTCGGGTGGTGCTTTCTGGCCATATCCTACCTGATCAGCGCCATCGCCCATGAAAAGGCCCGGGCCGCCGGCATGGCCCTGGTCGTATGGTTCCTGTTCGTGCTGGTCTATGACCTGACGCTTCTGGGAATCCTGGTGGGGACCGAGGGGCAGGTGAATGAAAGCCTCTTCCAGACGCTGCTGATGATCAACCCCACGGACATCTTCCGGCTCGTCAACCTGACCGGGTTTGAGCAGGTCGCGGAAGCCAGCGGCATGCTCGCCATTGCCACCCATGAGCAGCATTCGGTAGCCGCCCTGATCGCCCTTCTCGGGCTATGGGTTGTTGCCCCGCTCGCGATTGCCGCCGCCGTGTTCCGGCGCCGCCGCACCTGAAACCAAGGAGCCGCCATGACCACAAGACGCCACGTCATCGCCTGCATCGGGGCACTTCCCATCCTGTCCCTGGTGGGCTGCGGGCAGGGCGAAACCGGCGCAAGCTGCCAACCTGTTGCGTTATCCGACACCCGGGAATGCGCCCTCTGCGGCATGCGCATCAGCAACTTCCCTGGCCCCAAGGGCCAGGCTTGCGTGGACGACGGTCAGACCCTGGGATTCTGCTCCACCAACGACCTGCTCTCCTGGGCCTGGCAGCCGGATTCCAAGCCCCGAATCCAAAGACTCTATGTGCACGACCTGAGCCAGACCCGGTGGCAGTCGCCCTCCAACGACGCCTGGGTTGACGCCAGGGAAGCGGTGTATGTTGCCGGCCATGATCAGGAAGGGGCCATGGGACACTCCCCGGCCCCCTTTTCGGACAGTAAGGATGCCGAACGCTTTGCCGCGGAACACGGCGGGCAGCTCAGGCGATTCAAGGAGCTGGACTGGGACTCACTCAAGGCCCGTTCCTAATCGCCCCCTGACACCGTATACTGGGGGCCAGTACCGAACAACGGAGAGCCACCCCCTATGAGCCAGGACAGCCACAAGCAGGAAGCAGCCCAGGCCGCGTTGAACCATGTTCTGCCGGAACTGACACCGCGCAGCATTCTCGGCATCGGAACCGGCAGTACCGTCAATTGCTTCATTGAAGCCCTGGCCAAGGAAACCGATCAGTTCGACGGGGCCGTTGCAAGCTCCGAGGCCACGGCCGAACGCCTCAGGCAACACGGCATCCCTGTCTATGACCTGAATGCCGTAGCCCCACCGCGCTTCTACATCGATGGCGCGGATGAAGCCAACAAGCGGCTCGAACTCGTCAAGGGCGGCGGCGGTGCACTCACGCGCGAGAAGATCCTGGCCGCGGCTTCGGACACCTTCCTGTGCATCGTGGATGAGACCAAGGAAGTGGACATCCTGGGCGCCTTCCCGCTGCCCGTGGAAGTCATCCCCATGGCCCGCAGCTATGTAGGGCGTGAGCTGGTGAAACTGGGGGGCGACCCGGAATACCGTTCCGGTATTACCACGGACAACGGCAACATCATCCTGGACGTGCACAACCTGGACCTGAGCCGCCCCATCAAGGCGGAAGAAGCCATCAACCAGATTACCGGGGTGGTTACCAACGGACTCTTTGCGCGCCGGCCCGCCGATAAACTCTTTGTCGCCACTGGCTCCGGTCTAAGGGTTGTGGATCGATAACGCTCGAACGAGCGCCCTGATACTCATAACCATACTCTGACGCCTCCCCTGGCACTTGGGGCGCTTACCGTTGGACCAAAGCCCGCCATTGCGTTTAGGCGTAATGGGATGACACGAGCCATGATGCCTGGATTACTGACAATGGGTGACGTTACGCAATCATCGACCGACCAGAGTGCACGGCGAGCCACCATACCGGTTCACCGCCGTGCGTTAATACGCCAGATCGTCGGTTATGGACTGGTCGGGGCCGGTGGTACCGTGGCTCACTACATAGTACTCATGGGCCTGGTTGAATGGGATTTATTAGCGCCAACGCCGGCTTCCTGCACGGGCTTCATTGTTGGCGCGCTGATTAACCATGAACTCAATCGCGGGATTGTCTTTGCAGGCACATCCCATTCAAGACGCACCACGCTGACGCGCTTCATGCTGATAGCCGCACTGGGATTCCTGCTTAACCTTGCGGTGATGGCACTTCTGACCGATGTACTTGATGTCTATTATCTGCTTTCTCAGTTATTGGCAACGCTAACGGTATTTCTGGTCACATTTGCATTCAATAAAATCTGGACGTTCCAAGGGTAGGGACTCTATGCCAACCGTTTCCATCATCGTTCCTGTCTTCAATGAGGAGCAGGTTCTGGATGAGTTTCACCAAAGATTACAGAGCGTACTGTCCAGCATGCACGATGTGAGGGGACAGATCCTTTACGTCAATGACGGAAGCGTGGATGGCTCGCTTGTCGTGTTGAAGCGATTGGCAACCACAGACCCCAATGCTGGGTTTATCAACCTGTCGCGCAATTTTGGCAAAGAAGCAGCCATGTCGGCCGGGCTTGATCTGGTTGATTCAGATGCGACAGTCATCATTGACGCCGACCTCCAGGACCCCCCTGAACTGATCCCTGACATGGTCAAGCTCTGGCGCGAAGGCTATGACACGGTTTATGGCCAGCGTACCGAGCGCCACGGGGAGACCTGGGTCAAGCGGGGGACCGCACGAGCCTTCTATCGCCTGATGCAGGGGGTTGGACGATTCTCCATCCCCGAGGACACGGGTGATTTCCGGTTGCTGAGCAGACGGTCCGTGGAGGCCCTGCGGCAGATCCCGGAGCGCAACCGGTTCATGAAGGGCCTATTCGCGTGGATTGGTTACCCTCAGGTGGCCCTCAGGTATTCGCGAGACCCGCGCTTTGCCGGAGATACCAAGTTCAATTACTGGAAACTCTGGAATTTCGCCATCGACGGAATTACCTCATTCACGACCATGCCGCTAAAGCTTGCCACCTACCTCGGCGCGCTGGTGGCAGCCGCCGCATTCACCTACGGGATCGTAATTGTGGCGAAAACCCTGCTTTACGGTGATCCGGTTCCAGGTTTCCCGACCCTTATTACTGTCATTCTCTTCCTGGGTGGTATCCAGCTCCTGTTTCTTGGCGTTCTGGGCGAATACCTTGGGCGCATGTTTGACGAAACCAAACGCCGACCGCTCTACCTGATTGAGGAACATACCCCGCCGGACCCTGACTCACAGTCAGACAGCGAGTCCCCGTCGGGTTGAGCTCAAGGAGCAAGGTGCTTTTGAACTACTGGAATACTCGTTCGCCGGCGCCAACCTCTGGTTCCGAACCGGCCTCTTCGCTATTGCCTGATTTCAGAATCATAACCCCATCTGCCTGGCAATCAGCTCCTTCATGATTTCCGTGGTACCGCCCCCGATGGCCAGGATGCGGGCATCACGGGCCAGGCGCTCCACCACCGCTTCACGCATGTAGCCCATGCCGCCGTGGAGCTGCACCGCTTCGCGGGTGACGGACTCCGCCACCTGGGCGGTGTAGTTCTTGGCCATGGCCACCTCCTTGACCGGTGCCTTCCCCGCATCCATCAGCCCGGCACAGTGGTAGGTGTACTGCGTGGCCAGTTCCACCTGGGTGGCCATGTCCACCAGCTTATGGCGGGTCACCTGGAAGCCATTGATCGCCCGCCCGAACGCCTCGCGCTCGCTGGTATACGCCATGGCCTCCTCCAGCGCCAGGCGCGCGGTCATGGCCCCCATCAGGCAGAGCATCAACCGTTCCTGGAGGAAGTTGGTCATGATCACCATGAACCCACCATTCTCATGACCGATCAGGTTTTCCTTCGGCACCGTCACATCGTCAAAGAACAGCTCAGCGGTATCACTGGCCCACCAGCCCATTTTCTTCAGGACCCGACCGCGACTGAACCCCGGCCTGTTTCCCTCAACCAGCAGCATGCTGATGCCGTTCTGGCCGGGCTCCCCCGTACGCACCGCCACCGTGTAATAGTCGGCCCGATGGCCACTGGTGATGAAGGTCTTGCTGCCGTTGATCCGGTAATGATCACCCTGTTGCTCCGCCCGGGTCCGGAGATTGGCCACGTCGGAGCCGCCCCCTGGCTCAGTAATCGCGAGAGCGGCAACCGCTTCGCCGCTTAGGACCTCGGGCACCACCTGCTCGCGCATGGCTTGCGGACCCCATTGGACGATGGGCGGCAGAGCAATGTCATGGGAGCCCAACCCCGCCACCAGGCCACCAGAGGTGCTGCGCATCAGTGCCTCGCTCACGGCCACCTTGAGAAAGAGATCGCCCTCGCCGGTGCCACCCAGCGCTTCCGGGTACCCAACGCCCAACAGACCAGCCTCGGCGGCCTTGCGGTACAGCGCACGCGGGAATTCGCCTGCCTCCTCCCATTCATCAATATGCGGCAGCACCTCCCGCTCCACGAAACGCAGCGCGGTCTGGCGGGCCTGCTCGTGGGTCTCATTGAAGCAGTGTGTCGAGGTCTTCATGGATGCCTTCCTTCCGCCATCAGGCCAGTATGAACAGGCCAAGTGTGCCGCAAGCGCCAACGCCCAAGCAAGCGCTTGGTTGCCAATTGGTTTTTATCCCTAGCCATCCACGCGTATAATCACGGCCTGTTTCATGAAGCCTTCATTCATCCACAGAAAAAGGACACCGTCATGAACTTTGACAAGATCCCGCCCGGCAAGAACCCGCCGGAAGACATCTTCATTGCCATTGAGATCCCGGCCAACGCTCAGCCGATCAAGTATGAAATCGACAAGGACATGGACGCTGTCCTGGTGGATCGCTTCATGGCCACCCCCATGTTCTACCCGGCCAATTACGGCTTCATCCCGAACACGCTGGCGGACGACGATGATCCGCTGGATGCCCTGGTGGTAACCCCCTACCCGGTCCAGCCCGGAGCCATTATCCGGTCCCGCCCCGTGGGTGTGCTGAACATGGAAGACGAGGAAGGCGAAGACGCCAAGCTGATCTGCGTCCCTCACGACAAGCTCACCACCGCCTACAAAGACGTGCAGGATGTCGAGGACATCCCGGAACTGCTCAAGGAGCAGATCAAGCACTTCTTCGAGAACTACAAGGACCTCGAAGCCGGCAAGTGGGTCAAGGTGCGCAACTGGGACAACGCCGAAGCCGCCCGCAAGGCGGTGGAGGAAGCCGTCAAGGCTGCTGAATGACTCTTGGACCGGGCGGCAGCAACCGCCCGGTCAGTCCCTGCCACCCGGTTCCTCGGGCCGGGAAAACCAGTACCCCATCACGCCGTCCACCGGCAGCTCACGGATTACGGCCCACTCGGCCTCCATCTCCACACCGCTGACAAATACGCGGATCCCCTGCTCGCGCAACACCGGCACAATGGTCGATAGGAAGAAGCGCGCCTCACGTCGCTGGTCCAGACCCTGAACGTGCTCACGGCTGATGCGAACCGCCTGGATGGCATAGCGCCCCAGATACCCGAAACTCACGCCTCCGGAGCCGAAATGGTCCACCATCACACGAGCCCCGGTACGCGCCGCTGTCTCCGCCAGCAGTGACACGGAAGCGGGCTGAAGGCGCAGGGCCCGTTCCGGCACCACGAGCCAGAGCGAGCGGGCCCGTTCGCCCGCGGCTTCCAGCCGCCAAGCCAGCCATTTCATAAAGGCGTCATCTACGAGTGAGGCCACCCCCACTGATACAGCCAGCTCCCTGGAGGAACCAGCTGTTTCACTATTCAGGGCCCGATCAATGACCAGCCGGTCAAATGCCGGCGTCCATCCCGAACGCTCCAGGTGGGGCAGGAAGCGCGCCGCCGCTTGCCAGCGCCCTGCCAGAAGCATCCGACCCAGGGCCTGGGTAATGAGTACATGCCCCTCCCGGTCATGCAGTGGCTGCCATGCCAGGGCCACATCGGCGCTGGTCAGCGCGCTATCGATAGCCTCAAGCCAGCTGCCGTCACCACCGGTGGGCCCAGCCACTGTATGCTCCCACCAGACCAGGGAATCCCCTTCGGTTGAAGACGCCCCGATCAGCCCCTGGTCAGCACGAGCCAACAGCCCTCCAACACTCAGGCCCGGCTCCACCGGGGCAGCACCCCCCTGGAAGGATCCCGCTTCGGGCGCGCTATGGGCGCTGTAGCACGCCGTCAGCTGCTCCACCAGCGCCTGCAGCCAAGCATCCGCATCCGCCGGTTCCACACCCGCGATGCAGAGCAACAGATCCGCGCCCTGGCCACGGGCGGTCACCACGCCTTCATGGCGGGCTTCAAAATCCAGCAGTAAAGCGCCACTCCCGGCCAGCACCGCATTGCCCTGGGCGCGCCCATGGCGCTCATTGAACGCCTGGAACTCAAGCGGACGGACGATGGCCACCACACCACCTGGCGTGGACTCCCGGGAATGGAACTGCGCCGCCAGCGCCTGATCGAAGGCTTCCCGGGTACGCAGCCCGGTCACCGGGTCCCGGTTGACGCGGTCCTCCAGTTCATTGATCAGGCCAAGCTGGCGTTCAAACGTTTCGCCCAAACGCTGGGCCATGCCATTAAGAGCCCGTGCAACCCGGCCCAGCTCCCGGGCACGGGGCGGCTCGGTCCGTGCACAGAAGTCATTCGCTTCCAGAGCATGGGCCTGCGCCTCCATCCGGCGCAACGGGGCCAGCAAGCGTCCAGCCCCGCGCCAGGCCAACCACAGACTCACCGCCAGCAGGGCACCACTCCAGGCAAGATCCATCAGGAAGCTGCGCCAGAGACGCAGCAGCGCGGGAGCGGGATCACCCTGCACCCGCACGCTGCCTGCCGGCTCCCAACCCGCCATTACAGTGGCCTCACCTTGCGGCGAGGGCAGATCCGCCCACCACCGAAACCAGGCTGGCACCGGCGCCGCGCCCGCCTCCACCTGACGGCGATGACGCACGCTGCCGTCCGCCCTGACCAGCGCCACCTGCTTATAGGCACCGCTGTCGAAAACCGCATCCACAAGGCGCCTGACCTTGCCCTCACGCTCAAGCGCCGAAATCGCCACGCCCAGGGCCCGGGCCGTATCCTGGGTCTGGATACGGAGCTCATCCGCTAGATAGTCCCCAAAACGGTTGGCACTGAACCAGGTGCTGGCCCCCAGAACCAGCACCAGCAGCCCTCCGATGAAGGCCACGAGGAGCACGCGCAGGCTGTACCCGGTCTCGTCCGCTCGACGCATGGCCGCCCCTCCAAACGGGCACAAAACGGCAAGATTGACACAGATGCTGAAGAAGCGACTATAGTGATTGAACAGAATGTGACGAGACACACCAATACGAAGCCCACGGTCATGACAGACAACAACTCCCAGCAGGAGAAGCTGCGCCAGCACTTCGCCCGCCGCGTAACAACCCAGGCACGGGTGGTTCTAGAAACCTGGCAGAAGTTTCTCGAGACGGGTGAGCCACCGCGCGACCTGCGCGAAAGCTTGATGGTCGCCACGGAGAAGCTGATCAAGTACGCCCGGCGCTTCGAGATGACCGATCACGAAGCGGCCGCGGACAGCATCCGGACCGCGCTTGAGATCTGGCCCGAAGGTCACCCCATCAACACCGAAATCCGCGACAGCCTGCAGCAGGGTATGGACCAGCTGTCCCGCTGCACGCTGCGGCGCTCGGACCAGAACGAAGACGAAGGCCCCCGGGCCTACCTGCGCACACCGATCTACCTTGCGGTCAACGACACGGATTACGCCCAGCGCATCATCCGCCAGATGGAATTCTTCGGGTTCAGAGCCGCGGCGTTTACCACGCCTGCGGAGCTGGAAGCGGAATGCGCACGCAACAAGCCCGAAACCATCGTGATCGACGTGGACTTCGGGGGTGAGGACCCGATGGCGGGCATCGCCACCATGGAGCGCATCCAGGAGCGTCACGAGACACCCATCCCGGTGCTGTACACGAGCCGCGAGGATGGATCCATCGAGACCCGGCTGCGGGCAGTCCGATCCGGTGGCGAGGAATTCTTCTACCAGGCCCTAGACCCGGGCCAGCTGATCGAAAAGATCGAGCATTATTCGTTTGCCCATCCGCCCGAACCCTATCGGGTACTGGTGGTGGACGACTCCAAGGCCCAGGCCAAGTACATCGAGAATGTGCTCCAGAAAGCCGGCATGCGCTCGTGCGTGCTAACCGATCCCCTGCAGGTGATCGATGCACTGGAAGAGTTCTCACCCGAGATCATCATTCTGGACATGTACATGCCAGGCTGCACCGGCACCGAGCTGGCCAAGGTCATCCGCCAGCAGGACCATCTGCACAGTGTGCCCATCATCTATCTCTCCGCCGAAGAAGATGTCTCGAAACAGCTGCACGCCATGAGCATGGGCGGGGACGACTTCCTCACCAAACCCATTGATGCCAAGCACCTGATCACCACACTGCATAACCGTGGCCGCAGGGCACGCTCACTGCTCGCGCTGATGATTCGTGACAGCCTCACCGGGCTGTACAACCACACCCATACCCTGAGCCTTCTGGAATCCGAAATCAGCCGCGCGCGCCAGACCAACCAGCCTCTAAGCTTCGTGATGCTGGATCTGGACCACTTCAAGAAGATCAACGACACCTATGGCCACCCTATCGGCGACCGGATCCTCAAGAGTCTTTCACTGTTTCTCAAGCAGCGGCTGCGCAAGACAGATCATATCGGCCGCTACGGTGGTGAGGAATTCGCGATCATCCTGCCGGACACCCGGGAGGAAGACGCACTCGGCGTCATGAACGAAATCCGCGAGAAGTTCAGCCAGCTCCGCCAGCCGGCCGCCGGCATCGACTTCCACGTGACCTTTTCCTGTGGCGTGGCCCAGTGGCGGGGCGAGACACCGCAGGAACTGTGCGAGAACGCCGACACCCTGCTGTATGAGGCGAAGAAGCACGGGCGCAACCAGGCGGTTGCAAGAGATTGATTTTTCGTATCACCGCTATTGATCTACGGCTAACATGCGTTCACACTTTTCTGAACGTGCCCGGATCTTGGCGCAAAAACACAAAAACCAGCGCAAAATAATCCGAAAACAAACAACTATGGCCACCATCCTCGTCCTCCACGGTCCCAACCTGAACCGACTCGGTACCCGCGAACCCGACACTTACGGGGCAGCGACCCTGGCGAGTATCAACCGGGACCTGCACGAACAGGCGAGTGAAGCCGGCCATCATCTGCTCACGCTCCAGAGCAACGCCGAATACGAGCTCATTGAACGGATTCATGACGCAGCCGATGAAGGCATAGACTTCATCCTGCTCAATCCCGCCGCTTTCACGCACACCAGCGTCGCTCTGCGGGACGCCCTGCTCGCCGCCGCGATTCCGTTCATTGAGGTACATCTTTCCAACGTGCATGCGCGCGAGCCTTTCCGTCATCACTCATTTTTCTCGGATATCGCCGAGGGCGTGATCAGCGGACTCGGTGCCCAGGGGTATGAGCTGGCCCTGACGGCCGCATGCCGCAAACTAAGGTGAATGAGACCCTTATGGACATTCGCAAAGTCAAGAAACTGATTGAACTTCTGGAAGAATCCGACGTCGAGGAACTGGAGATCCAGGAAGGCGAGGACTCCGTTCGCATCAGTCGCCGGCGTGGCGACACCGTGACCATGGCCGCCCCCGCTCCGGCCCCGGCGCCACAGCAACCGGCACAGCCTGCCCAGCCGCAGAACACCGGTGCCAGTGAGCAGGCCGAGGAGAAGACCGAACCGGACGAACCCCAGGGCCACCTGGTACGCTCGCCCATGGTAGGCACCTTCTATCGGGCACCATCACCCACTTCTTCACCCTTCGTGGAAGTAGGCCAGAAGGTGCATGCTGGTGACGCCCTCTGTATTGTCGAGGCCATGAAAATGATGAACCAGATCGAGGCCGACATCAGCGGGACCGTCTCCCAGATTCTTGTCGACGACAGTGAGCCCGTGGAATACGACCAGCCCATGTTCGTCATCACCTGACAGCGAAGCACCGCATCATGATCAATAAAGTACTGATTGCGAACCGGGGCGAGATCGCCCTGCGCATATTGCGGGCCTGCAAGGAGCTGGGGATCCGCACCGTTGCCGTGCATTCACGCGTGGACCGCGACCTGATGCACGTGCGCCTGGCCGACGAATCCGTCTGCATCGGGCCCAACAGCGCCAGTGACAGCTACCTCAACATCCCGGCCATCATCAGCGCCGCCGAGGTAACGGATGCCGACGCCATCCATCCAGGTTACGGCTTTCTCGCCGAAAACGCGGATTTTGCCGAGCAGGTGGAAAAAAGCGGCTTCCGATTCATCGGCCCCTCCGCCGAAACCATCCGGCTGATGGGCAACAAGGTATCCGCCATCCGCTCCATGGTGCGGGCAGGCGTTCCCACGGTCCCCGGCTCCAACGGACCGTTGAACGAAGACGAGGAACGCACCCGCGAGATCGCGAAGGAAATCGGCTACCCAGTCCTGATCAAGGCCGCTTCCGGCGGTGGTGGGCGTGGCATGCAGGTGGTCCACACCGAGCACGCACTGCTCAAGGGCGTACACGTTACCCAACGCGAAGCGCGAGGCGCCTTCGGCGACGAGACGGTTTACCTGGAGAAATACCTGGAACGGCCACGGCACGTCGAGGTCCAGGTCCTGGCGGACAAGTACGGCAACGTCATCCACCTGGGCGACCGGGACTGCTCACTGCAACGCCGCCACCAGAAGATCATCGAGGAAGCGCCGGCCCCCTACATTGACCCCGAGGCCCGTGAACGCACGCTCCAGGCCTGCCTCAACGCCTGCCGCGAGATCGGCTATGTGGGCGCCGGTACCTTCGAGTTCCTGTACCAGGACGGGGAATACTTCTTCATCGAGATAAACACCCGTGTCCAGGTGGAACACCCGGTTTCCGAGATGGTCACCGGCGTCGATATCGTGGCTGAACAGATACGGGTGGCGGCTGGCGAGGAACTGCGCTACCGCCAGGAGGACATCGAGATCCGTGGCCACGCCCTTGAGTGCCGCATCAATGCCGAAGACCCCAAGACGTTCGCGCCCTGCCCCGGCCGGGTGGAGCGCTACCACCCACCGGGCGGACTGGGGGTGCGCGTGGACTCCCACCTGTACTCCGGCTACAGCATCCCACCGTATTACGATTCACTGGTGGGCAAGCTGATCACCTTCGGCGAGGACCGTTCAACCTGCCTCACACGCATGCACAATGCGCTGGATGAGCTGGTGGTGATCGGCATCAAAACCAACGGATCACTGCACCAGCGACTGGTTCGTGATGAAGGCTTCCGCAGCGGCGACATCACGATCCATTATCTGGAACAGCTGATTCGGCGGGACTGACTGATGGCCTGGGTTCAACTACACGTCCAATCGGACAGCGAGCATGCCGAGCTCGTGGAACAGATGCTGCTGGAAGCCGGCGCCGAGGCCGTGAGCATGGAAGACAGCGCGGATACGCCGCTCTATGAGCCCGAACGGGGCACCACGCCCCTGTGGGACAGCACCACGGTAACGGGGCTGTTCCAGGGCGACGCGGATCTTGCTGGCATCCAGTCCCAGGTGGCGGAAGCCTACCATGCAGCAACCCAGACCCAACTGGAATCCATGGAAACGGAACTCCTTCAGGATCGGGAATGGGAACGGGCCTGGATGGACGACTTCCAACCCGAACGCTTCGGCAACCGCCTCTGGATATGCCCCAGCTGGCAGGAACCGCCGGATCCGGAGGCGGTGAACATCACCCTGGATCCGGGTCTCGCATTCGGCTCGGGAACCCACCCCACCACCCGCCTCTGCCTGGAATGGCTCGACGCCAATCCGGCCAACGGGCTGGAGGTCGTCGACTATGGCTGCGGCTCCGGCATTCTGGGGCTGGCAGCGCTCAAGCTGGGGGCCCGCCATGTGGTCGGTACCGACAATGACCCTCAGGCACTGGATGCCAGCCGAGACAATGCCCGGCGCAACGGCATACCGGATGACGCCCTGGACCTTTACCTGCCCGAGGACCAACCGGACAGCCGTTGTGATCTCATGCTTGCCAACATACTGGCGCAGCCATTACTGTCTCTGGCACCAACACTGGCCGGTCAGGTCCGGCCAGGTGGACGGATTGTGCTTTCCGGCATCCTGTCCAGCCAGGCCGACGCCATCAGTGACCGCTATGCCCGCTGGTTCCACATGCAGTCACCAACGGAGCAGGAAGGCTGGATCTGTCTGACCGGGACGCGCCACACGGACTGAAGTGGAGCCGCCTGCATGGCCACAGAATCGGAAACACTCACCCGCTGCCCGTACTGCCAGACGCGGTTCCGGGTTACCCAGCGCCAGCTTGAGGCGGCGCGCGGGCGGGTTCGGTGTGGCCATTGCCTGTATGTGTTCAATGCCATCGAAAACGCCGAGCCGGAGAAGGAAACACCCACCGCTGCCCAGGCGCGGGCTTCCGGGTCCACGACTGATGGTGCAAGCCAATCTCAGCCCGCTTCCGCCAGCTCCCAGCCCGCAGTGGACCATGACGAAGAGGACCTCGTCTTCGAGGACGATCCTGAGGAGGACGCTCAGGAAGACCATTACGCAGGCGATGGAACACAGGAAGAAGAGGAATTCAGCGAGGACCTGCTGAACCTGGATGCGGGGGACCGGTCCGGCTTCCATAACGAGCTGGAAGAGTACAGTTCCGGCGAGAAGCTCGATGACGATGAGAGCTGGGCGGAATCCCTGCTCCAGGAGATTGAAGAGGAACCAGAGCCCACGCCCCCTACTCAGACGACCGGCGGCCAGCGGGAGCCGGGACCCAAGCCTGATCTGGAGCTGGAGTCAGAACTGGGGTCAGAGCCGGAGCCAACACCGAAACGGAAGCCGGACACAACGCCGGAAGAGCCGTCTGAATTCGACTTCGAACCAACCTGGCGCTCGCTGAACGCCGACCCCATCGTGGCCGCCAAGCCGGATCGCTGGCGCTGGCTCCGCCGCTCCATGTGGCTCCTCGCCATCACCGGCATGGCTGGCCTTCTCGTGTACCAGGTGGGCTGGTACCGCTTTGAGCGCCTTGCCCTCTATGAGCCAATCCGCCCATGGTACGACCAGGCCTGTGAATGGTTTGGATGCGAACTGCCCCCGTTGGTGGCTACGGACCAGCTGGAACCACGCCAACTCGTTGTACGCAGCCACCCGGATATGGCGGATGCGCTCCTGCTGGAGGTCAGCATTGTCAACGAGGCCGGCTTTGATCAGCCCTGGCCCGCCATTGCCCTGAGTTTTTCCAACCTCAACAACGACGTTGTAGCCCAGCGCGTGTTCCAGCCGGACGACTACCTGGCCAGCAAGGAAGCCAGCGGGGGCCATATCCCCGCCAGCGAAGGCCGGCGCGTGCGCCTGGCGCTTCAGGACCCTGGCAAGGACGCCATCAACTACCGGATCGAGTTCCTCCCAGCCCGTCAATAGCCCTGGACGAAAAATACTCAATTTTTCAGCGGCTTTGCCCCTTTAATGGGAGAGGAGCCCGGAGTATCATTGTCTGCCCTTGAGCTGGTCGATAATTAACCAATCCGCACGGATCCAATCCCGGGAGAACGCAGTGGTCACCATTGGCCCCCATACGCTGCCCAATAACCTGGTTCTGGCCCCTATGGCGGGTGTTACGGACAGACCTTTCCGGCTCCTGTGTCGCAGAATGGGCGCGGGGCTGGCCATCTCCGAGATGGTCACCGCGGACGCCAGCCTTTGGAGCTCCCGCAAATCCCGTCAGCGCATGGATCACGCTGGGGAGCCGGAGCCCATTGCGGTCCAGATTGCCGGGGGCGATGCCCCCATGTTGGCGGAGGCCGCCCGGTTCAATGTCGCCAACGGCGCCCGGATCATCGACATCAACATGGGTTGCCCCGCCAAGAAGGTCTGCAACAAGGCCGCGGGCTCCGCGTTGATGCGCGATGAAGCCCTGGTTCAATCGATCCTGGAAGCGGTCGTGGCGGCGGTCGAGGTACCGGTTACGCTCAAGATGCGCACCGGCTGGGACCGTGACAACAAAAACGCCGAAACCATCGCGCGCATGGCCGAGGACACCGGTATTGCCGCACTGGCGGTACACGGGCGCACCCGGGCCGACGCCTACAAGGGCGAGGCGGAATACGGAACCATCGCCCGGGTTAAGCAGGCCGTGGATATCCCCGTCTTCGCCAACGGGGACGTGGACTCACCCCGCAAGGCGGAACAGGTCCTGCGGGAAACGGACGCCGACGGTCTTTTCATTGGCCGGGCGGCCCAGGGCCGGCCCTGGCTGTTCCGCCAGATTGACCACTACCTGGCCACGGGCGAAGAACTGCCGGACCCCGAGCCAGAGGCAATCCGGAACATCCTGATGGGGCATGTGGAGGCGCTGCACGCCTTCTATGGCGACTACATCGGGCTGCGGGTGGCACGCAAGCATGTGGGCTGGTACCTGCAGGCCCGTGATCCGGACAAGACATTCCGCCGGCACTTCAACACCATTGAAGACGCCGGCGAGCAGCTGCGGCTGCTTGATAACTACTTTCAAAGCATTCAGACAGAAGAGGTACGTGTCGCATGAGCACTGAATTCATGGCCGAGAACAACCGGGCCCGGCAAACGGACGAGCCCCTCACCACGGCAGCGGGCAATGGCCAGACCGTAACGCTGCGTGACAGCGTGGAGCAGGCGCTGGAAAACTACTTTTCCCAGCTCGACGGCGCCCCGGTGAGTGACGTCTACCAGCTGGTGCTGTCCGAAGTAGAGGCCCCGCTGCTGGAAAAGGTCATGGAATACACCGGCGACAACCAGACGCGCGCCTCCGCCATGCTCGGCCTCAACCGGGGTACGCTGCGCAAGAAGCTCAAGCAATACGGCCTTCTGTAAGGAGAGGGAGCCATCATGACGGAACAGCCGAATGCAACGCCCATCCGCCGGGCCCTGATCAGCGTCTCGGACAAAACCGGCATTGTTGAATTCGCCCAGGCACTGCGTGAACGCGGTGTCGAGATCCTGTCCACCGGGGGCACGTTCCGCCTGCTCACCAGCAGCGGCATCGAGGCCACCGAAGTCTCGGACCACACCGGCTTCCCGGAGATCATGGGCGGCCGGGTGAAGACCCTGCACCCGCTGATCCACGGCGGCATCCTGGGGCGGCGCGGCACGGACGACGCGGTCATGGACGAACAGGGGATCGCGCCCATCGACATGGTGGTGGTCAACCTCTACCCCTTTGAACAGACCGTTGCAGACCCGGACTGCGACCTTCCCACGGCCATCGAAAACATCGACATCGGCGGCCCCGGCATGCTGCGCGCCGCGGCCAAGAACCATCAGGACGTGACCGTGGTCGTGAATGCAGACGACTACGACCGCATTGTCGCAGAGATGGATGACAACGGCGGCGGCCTGAAGGCGCATACGCGCTACGACCTGGCCACTCGCGCCTTTGAGCACACCGCCGCCTACGACAGCGCCATCGCCAACCATCTGGGCAGCCGCCTGGAAAGCCAGGCCGAGCCGGCGCCTTTCCCCCGCACCCTCAACCACCAGTTCGAGAAGGTGCAGGACATGCGTTACGGCGAAAACCCGCACCAGAAGGCGGCGTTCTACCGCGAGCGCGGTGCTACCGAGGCCTCCGTATCCACAGCACGCCAGATCCAGGGCAAGGCCCTGTCCTACAACAACGTGGCGGATACCGACGCCGCTCTGGAATGCGTCAAGCCCTTCGCGTATCCGGCGTGCGTGATCGTCAAGCACGCCAACCCCTGCGGCGTGGCCATCGGAGCGGACCTGAAACAGGCCTATGACCTGGCCTTCGCCACTGACCCGACTTCGGCCTTCGGTGGCATCATCGCCTTTAACCGCCCATTGGGTCCGGACGCGGCTGGCGCCATCATCGAGCGCCAGTTTGTGGAAGTGATCATTGCCCCGGAAGTGACCCCGGAAGCAGCCGAGGTCCTCGCCGACAAGAAGAACGTGCGTGTTCTGACCTGCGGCCCCTTCAATGACGAACGCATCGCGGCCTGGGACTACAAGCGGGTCACCGGCGGCCTGCTGGTCCAGGACCGGGACCTTGGCATGGTCGACGAAAACAGCCTGCAGATGGTGACGGCACGCTCCCCTGAGCAGGACGAACTCGAAGACCTGCTCTTCGCCTGGGAAGTAGCCAAGTACGTGAAATCCAATGCCATCGTCTACGCCCGCCACGGGCGCACCATCGGCATTGGCGCCGGCCAGATGAGCCGCGTCTACAGCGCTCGCATCGCCGGCATCAAGGCCGCAGACGAAGGGCTGGAAGTGGCCGGCTCCGTTCTGGCCTCGGATGCCTTCTTCCCGTTCCGGGACGGCATTGACCAGGCCGCCGAAGCGGGCATCAAGGCAGTAATCCAGCCCGGCGGCTCCATGCGCGACCAGGAAGTGATCGACGCCGCGAACGAGCACGGCATCGCCATGGTGTTCACCGGCATGCGCCACTTCCGCCACTGATACAAGCAGCAGCGAGACCTGAACCATGCAGATCCTGATCATCGGCGGCGGCGGCCGCGAACATGCGCTGGCCTGGAAAGCAGCCCAGTCCAGCAAAGTGGAGCGCGTCCATGTTGCCCCTGGCAACGCCGGAACCGCGCTGGAAGCAGGCGTCGAAAACGTCGCCATCGGGGCTGAGGACATTGAGGGGCTGACCCGATTCGCCACCGGCAATGGCATTGATCTTGTGATCGTGGGCCCGGAAGCGCCTCTGGTGGAAGGCGTTTCAGACCGGCTGCGCGAGGCGGGTATCGCTGTATTCGGCCCCAGCGAGGCCGCCGCGCAGCTGGAAGGCTCCAAGAGCTTTGCCAAGGACTTTCTGGCGCGCCACAGCATCCCCACTGCCGAGTACCAGACCTTTGCGGAGGTCGAGCCGGCCCTGGAGTACGTGCGTGAAAAGAGCGCCCCCATCGTGATCAAGGCGGACGGCCTCGCCGCCGGCAAGGGCGTCGTCGTGGCGGAGACACTGGAGGAAGCCGAAAACGCGGTACGCGACATGCTCTCCGGCAACACCTTCGCCGATGCCGGTCACCGGGTCGTGATCGAGGAATGCCTGGTGGGCGAGGAAGCCAGCTTCATCGCCATGGTTGATGGCGCGACCATCCTGCCGCTGGCCAGCAGCCAGGACCACAAGCGCGTGGGCGATGGTGACACCGGCAGCAACACCGGCGGCATGGGCGCCTACTCGCCAGCGCCGGTGGTCACCGATGCCGTTCACGAGCGCATCATGCAGGAAGTGATCGAGCCCACAGTGAACGGCATGGCGGAAGAAGGCCACGCCTACACGGGCTTTCTCTACGCCGGCCTGATGATCACCCCCAATGGCTCGCCCAAGGTGATCGAGTTCAACTGCCGCCTGGGCGACCCCGAGACCCAACCACTGCTGATGCGCCTGCGCTCGGACCTGGTCCCGCTCTGCATGGCCGGCGCTGAGGGCACGCTGGACCAGGTCAGCTGTGACTGGGATGAGCGCACCGCGCTGGGCGTGGTCATGGCCGCCGGCGGCTACCCGGCCAAATACCGCAAGGGCGATGCCATCTCAGGGCTCGATGGCGTGGACACCGACGACCGCAAGGTCTTCCATGCCGGCACCCAGCAGGATGAAAGCGGCCAGGTGGTGACCGCAGGCGGTCGCGTGCTGTGCGTCACCGCCCTTGGCGAGACCGTGGCCGACGCGCAGAACAGCGCCTACGCCGGCGTTGAGCGCATTCACTGGGAAGACGCCCATTACCGCCGTGATATAGGGTTCCGCGCGCTAGAACGCACCTGAGGCATGATCACCGAGAGCGCGCTCGCCTATTCCAGTGGCAACGCGCTCTTGGTGACATCCTCCTTTCCTACCCTACGCCTCAGGCCTGGTTGATGGCCGGGAAACAGTGACGGGTCCGATTCGCGATCTTCACCAGCCCCAGCATCAGCGGCACCTCCACCAGCACACCCACAACCGTTGCCAGCGCCGCGCCGGATTGGAGCCCGAACAGGGCAATGGCGGCCGCTACCGCAAGCTCAAAGAAATTGCTGGCGCCAATCATGGCCCCTGGTGCCGCCACGCTGTGTGGCACCCGCCAGGCCATGGCCCAGCCATAGGCGATGGCAAAGATCAGGAACGTCTGCAAAATCAACGGAACAGCAATCAGCACAATGTGCAGTGGATTCTGCAGGATCACCTCGCCCTGAAAGGCAAACAGCAGCACCAGGGTCAGAATCAGCCCGACCGGCGTAACGGGCCCAAGGCGCTTCATGAACACGTTGTAAAAATACTCGGTGCCGTGGCGGGCAATCACCCAGCGGCGCGTGGCATAGCCCGCCGCCAGCGGAATCACGATATACAGAACCACTGACAGTGCGATCGTTTCCCAGGGCACAATCATATTCGACAACCCCAGGAGGAACATCACAATCGGCGCGAACGCGAACAGCATGATGATGTCATTGAGCGACACCTGCACCAGCGTGTAAGCCGCGTCGCCCCGGGTCAGATAGCTCCAGACAAAGACCATCGCCGTACAGGGGGCGGCTCCAAGCAGGATAGCGCCAGCCAGATACTCGCGCGCCAGGCCCGTCTCGATCAGTGGCTCGAACACCACCATCAGAAAAAACCACGCGATGACGAACATGGTGAATGGTTTGACCAGCCAGTTGATCGTCGTGGTGACGATCAGGCCCCGTGGCTGACGGCGGACACCCGCGATAGCGGCGAAATCGATCTGCACCATCATCGGAAAAATCATGGCCCAGATCAGTACCGCCACCGGTATCGACACCTGGGCGTATTCAAAGCGCGACAGCACATCCGGCACTACCGGCAACCACTGGCCCATGGCAATACCAGCCACAATCGCCAACGCCACCCACACCGAGAGATAACGCTCAAAGAGCCCCATCCCTTCCCGGATATCCGGCTCATCAGTTCTCTGCATCAGGGCTCACCTCCGTCAATCGCCTTCAGGAGCGCCTGTACACGCTGCTCGATGTCATCACGCACCCTTCGGAATTCCGTCATCACCGTCGCCTCATCGCCCTGCGCTCGTGCCGGATCGGACAGTGCCCAATGGTGCTTGTCGGTCCCCGGCGGCAGCATGGGGCAGGATTCATCCGCATCCCCGCAGACGGTCACCACCAGATCCGCCCAAGCCAGATGCGCCTCCGTCAGAGTGATGGATTGCTGGTCCTGAATGCCCACGCCAACCTCATCCATCACCTGCAACGCCCTTGGGTTCTGGCCATGGGCCTCCAACCCCGCCGAATCGACGTTCAACCGCCCGCCCCACCTATGCCGCAGAAAGCCTTCGGCCATCTGGGAACGACAGGCGTTGCCGGTACACACAAAAAGCACGTTCATCGCGCTGCCTCACTCAGCCGCATCAAGAGACGGACGCTGGCCCATGGCCACCAGACGCCTCCGGTGCTCGGACAGGTCCCGGGACACCAGGACCGACCGCAACGTCTCATACGCCCACTCCGGGAGCCCGGACGCAAGGCGATAGTGCACCCACTGCCCCCGGCGTTCATCCTGGACAATGCCCTGATCCCTGAGCTGGGACAGATGCCGTGAAACCCGGGGCTGGGAAAGGTCCAGCGCCGCAACCAGCTCACAGACGCAGAGCCGCCCTTCCTGCTGCAGCAACAGCAGGCTGTTGAGACGCGTTGTATCAGAAAGCGCCCTGAAGAATTGCTCCGGCGTTACCATATATGCATATCCGAATATCTATACGCAAATGCTACTTCAAATACACGTCTTTGAAAAGCGGGATCCCTTTCAACGATCCCCTTCAGTGATCCCCGGGCGGGACGCGCTCCAGCTCCGGAACGCCACGACGCCGCCGCACCCAGTTGATGGCGCGGAATACCGGGGGCCGCGAGACCACCCAACGCTCCAGGCGATATTTGCCGGGGAAGTTCAGCAGCGTCAGCGCGATCACGATGGTCAGAAGGCCCTGACCCGGCAGGACCAGCATGGCAATCCCCGCCAGCAGCAGGACCAGACCCAGAAGATTCTTGAGAACCAGCACGACCAGCCCCATCACCGGAAGACGCTGGCGAATCAAGCGGGGACGGTGCTCATAGCGGACGAAGTAATCGGCGGGGATCCGTGCCACGATCACAGGCACCGCCACCAGAGTCGCCACGAACATGAACAGCGAAACGCCGCCCACGGCCCACAGCACGCCTTCGTGGGCTTGCAGCCATGCCAGGGCCCCGTCGATCACGATGCGTCAGCGCCTCCCGAAATCCCCATAGTCACCACAAGCGTACCGGCTCCCACCCCGATTGCCCACCCACCCTTGCAAACGACGGATTTCACCCGCATTGATAGAGCCAGTTGCTGTTTGAGCTGATGACTTCTTATACTCGTCCTCATATATGGGGAGTCACAACCGGATGCTGGAGCGCACCTATGGAACATAAGACCCCGCAAAGGGATACAGCACGCAGTGATCGCAATGAGCGTTTTTCGCCCTTGGCTTTTACCCAGTCACTGATTGAACCCACCAGTTCCGCAACCGCGCCCGAGCGCTGGATGGCGGACAAGTTCCTGTCCGTGGCTGGCAATCCACCGCTTGTTCTGGATCTCTGGGGCACCGAGGAGGTCAAACCTTCGGGTGAAACACCTCGCTACCGCCTGCGTGTTGCAGACCGGGCTGCTCTCTACGAGTTGATGAGCAACCCGAATCTCGCCTTCGGCGACCTCTACAGCGAGGGGCGCCTGGAAATGGAAGGGCACATGCCCGACCTGCTCACGGACCTGTACTACGCGCTGGACCGCGCCTATGACCAGCTGCCGCTGTTCCTGCGCATGATCTGGCGCAACCAGGCCCCCCGTTCCACCAGCCTCAAGGCCGCCAAGGACAACATCCACCACCACTACGACCTGGGCAACGACTTCTACCAGCTGTGGCTCGATAAGGCCCAGATGCAGTACACCTGCGCCTATTACGAAGAGCCGGACATCACACTGGAACAGGCCCAGCTCGCCAAGCTGGAACTGGTCTGCCGCAAACTCCAGCTCCAGCCAGGCCAGACCGTGATCGAAGCCGGCTGCGGCTGGGGTGGCCTGGCCCGTTACATGGCCAAGCATTACGGCGTTAAGGTCCGGGCCTTCAACATCTCCCAGGCCCAGGTTGAGTTCGCACGTCAGAAGGCCAAAGAGGAAGGTCTGGAAAACCAGGTGGAATACGTTCTGGATGACTACCGCAACATCACCGGCGAGTACGACCGCTTTGTTTCGGTAGGCATGCTGGAGCACGTGGGAACGGACCACTACCCCGATCTGGCCGACGTTATCCGCCGCCACATGAAACACGATGGCCTGGCACTGGTCCACTCCATCGGCCGCAATTACCCGATGCGGACCAACGCCTGGATCGAGAAGCGCATCTTCCCCGGCGCCTATCCGCCCAGTATCACCGAGTTCACCAGCATCGGCGAGGCCGGCCCGTTCTCGGTTCTGGATGTGGAAAACCTGCGCCTGCACTACGCCGAAACCCTGGAAGACTGGCTCGCCCGCTACGAAGCGAATATCGACACCGTGCGCGAAATGTACGGCGAGAACTTCGTTCGCGCCTGGCGGTTGTACCTGGCCGGCTCCATTGCCTCCTTCCGGGCCAGCTCGCTGCAACTGTTCCAGATGGTGCTGGCGCACCCGGAAAACAACAACGTGCCGCGTAACCGCAAACACCTCTACACCAGCTCCAATGTGCCGGCGGAGGGCAGCTACTGATGGTACAGCGCTACGACGCACTGATCGTTGGCGGTGGCCCGGCCGGCTCCACCATGGCGCGGGCACTGACCCAGCGCGGCTACCACACCCTGGTGGTGGACAAACAGACCTTCCCGCGCGACAAGACGTGCGCGGGCTGGGTGACCCCGGCCGTTCTGGAACTGCTGGCCATTGACCCGGCCGACTACCAGCGCAAGAACGTGATGCAGCCCATCCACCGCTTCCGCATCGGCATGATGGGCCAGAAGGCGGTGGTGAACGATCATGGCAGCGCCCCGGTCAGCTACGGCATTCGCCGCTGCGAGTTTGACCACTACCTGCTGGAGCGCAGCGCCAGTGAGCGCGCCGAGGGCGTGAAGTTCCGTTCCCTGGAACGCACCAGCGATGGGGAATGGTGCCTGAACGGCGAGTACCAGGCGCCATTGGTAATCGGTGCCGGCGGCCACTTCTGTCCGGTGGCAGCCACCATCGGCGAGGGCCCGGGCAGCCATGAAACTGCGGTGACCGCCAAGGAAGTGGAATTCGAGATGACCCCGGAGCAGGCACGGCGCTGCCGGGTGCGCGAGGACACTCCGGAACTCTGGTTCTGCCGCGACCTGATGGGCTACGCCTGGGTGTTCCGCAAGGACAACTTCCTTAACATCGGACTGGGCCGGGAAGACCCGAACGACCTCAAGGACCACCTCAATGACTTTGTCGCAAAGATGCAGGCCGAGGAGCGGATTCCAGAGGACCTGCCCGGCAAGTTCAAGGGGCATGCCTACCTGCTCTACGACCACGCCGAGCGCCCGCTGGTGGATGACGGTGTACTGCTGATCGGCGACGCCGCCGGCCTCGCCTATACCCAGAGCGGGGAAGGCATCCGGCCCGCCGTGGAGTCCGCCTTCCTGGCGACGGAGGTTATCCAGAACGCTGCGGATTACAGTGCTGCCAGCCTGCAGCCCTATGCGGACCGGCTGCGGGAACGCTTCGGCACCCGCGAGGTGGAAAGCGAAGGGGGCCTGGACATTCCGGACTGGGCCAAGCTGCGCCTGGCCCCGGCCCTGATGAAGACCCACTGGTTCACCCGCCGGGTCGTCACCGAGCGCTGGTTCCTTCACGAACACGTACCAACTCTGGAGATCGCCTCCTGAATGAAGGCCGCGTTGAAGCCCTATGCGGCCCGCGCGGTCAGCAGCCCGCTCTACCGGAACCTGCGCCGAGGCCTGCGGGCCCGCCGGGCGCGGCGCCAGGGCGTGGAGCGCCAGGTGGATGTGTACCTCAATCCACGGGATCCCCATGGCTATCTCCTGCTGCAGGTCCTGCCGTCAGTAGCGGAACGCTTTGGCCTGACCTACCGCTTGTTCACGGTCGCCACCCTCCAGGAGGACCTGTTCCCGGAGCCCGACCTCTGGCAGTCCTGGGCCGTAGCGGATGCCCGTGAACTTGCCCGCCTCTACCGGCTGGACTTCCCGGAAACCGATCCCGGGCTGACGGAAGAAGCCGTCCATGCGGCGGCGGTGCGCCTGACCCAGGCAGAGCAGAGCCCAACCGCGTTGGACGAGGCCCTGGCGGCGCTGCGTGGGCTCTGGCACGGCGATCCCCCCTTGCCAGCGCCTTCCGAGGCCGAATCCGAAGCGACCCAGACCACCCTCGCCCACAATGAACAGAACCTGCATGACGCCGGCCACTACGGCGGCGCCATGCTCCATTACGAGGGCGAGTGGTTCTGGGGTCTGGACCGGCTGGACCACCTGGAGCGGCGCCTGATCAGCAAGGGGTATGCCCGCCACCCCAATGAGACCGCCCGCTTCGTGCGCACCTGGGCGGACCTCGGCCGTAAGCCAAGACCCGCCGACCCGGTGACGACGCCCCTGGAAGTGTTCTTCTCCATCCGCAGCCCCTATTCCTATCTGGGGCTGGAGCGGGCGAAACAGCTGGCAGACTATTTTGGATGCCCCCTGCACCTCCGCCCCGTCCTGCCCATGGTCATGCGGGGCCAGGCCGTACCAGAAGCCAAGCAATGGTACATTTTCAAGGACACCAAGCGGGAAGCCGACAAGCTGGGCATTCCCTATGGGTTCGTGGCCGACCCGCTGGGGGCGGGCGTTGAACGTTGCTATGCCCTGCTGCCCTACGCCCGCCAACAGGGGCTGGGCTTCACCTGGCTCCAGACCTTCGCCCAGGCCGTGAACGCCCAAGGCATCCGTTCCGAGACCGACCGGGGCCTCAAGCGCATTGTTGAGGCCGCCGGGATGGACTGGCACCGTGCCCGGCATTGGCTCACCCACCAGGACTGGCAGGACGAGGTGGAAGCCAACCGCCAGGCGCTCTACGAGATCGGTCACTGGGGAGTGCCCACCTTCCGTTTTGGCGACGTCACCGCCTGGGGCCAGGACCGGCTCTGGCGCATCCAGGAGGCCATGCGCCGCCCCATGGATCCGGTCCCGTCACCCCAGTGACTTCACCGCCTCAATCATCGACACCATCACCTTCTGGGCATCGCCATAGACCAGGTGGGTGTTGTCCGCGAAGAACAGCTCGTTCTCCACGCCACTGTAGCCCTTGCCCTGGCCACGCTTAACCACGAAGGCCTGTTGGGCACAGTCCACGTTCAGAATCGGCATGCCGTAGATGGGGCTGGATTCATTGGTGCGCGCTGCCGGGTTCACCACATCGTTGGCGCCGATGACCAGGGCCGCGTCCGCCAGCGCAAATTCCTCATTGATGTCTTCCAGGTCGTAGATGATGTCGTAGGGAATACCCGCCTCCGCCAGCAGCACGTTCATGTGCCCCGGCATGCGCCCAGCAACGGGATGGATGGCAAAACTCACCGCCACCCCCTGCTTCTGGAGCAGTTTCACAAACTCATAGAGCTTATGCTGCCCCTGTGCCACCGCCAGCCCATAGCCAGGCACAATGATCACCCTGGAGCCGTAATACATGGAAATGGCGGCATCCGACGCATCAACCGACTTCATGGTGCCCTCGATACCCGCGGAGCCATCGTCCTCCTCACCAAAGTTGGAAAAGATGACGTTGCGTACCGAGCGGTTCATGGCCTTCGCCATCAGGAAGGTCAGCAGTGTACCGGCCGAGCCCACCACGGTGCCGGCGATGATCATGGCCGGGTTCTGGAGCACGAATCCCTCAAACGCCACGGCCAGGCCGGTGAAGGCGTTGTAGAGCGAGATCACCACCGGCATATCCGCGCCACCGATGGGCGTGGTCAGCAACACCCCCAGCACCAGGGCCGCGATGAAGAACAGCGTCACCGCAACGGAAGGCACACCCCCGGCACCCACGATCAGTATATAGAGCGCCAGGATCCCCGCCACCGCCAGAACCCCGGCATTAACGCGCTGCTGCAGTGCAAAACGCAGGGTACGGTTCAGGCGGCCATCCAGCTTGGCCCAGGCAATGACCGACCCTGAAAGCGCCACCGCTCCGATCAGTCCGCCCACCAGGGCCAGGACCGTGACTACGAAACCGTGGACCTGGGCGTTGCCGGAATACAGCTCCACGGCCGCTATGGCTGCTGCCGCGCCACCGCCCATGCCGTTGTAAAGAGCCACCATCTGCGGCATGCCGGTCATCGCAACCCGCTTGCCGCTGCGCCAGGCCCAGCCCACGCCAATGGCAAGGGCCACCAGTGCCAGCAGGACGTTGGCCCCCAGGTGCTCTTCAGCCGCCGGACGCACGTCAAAGGCGTACAGAAACGCCGCTGCCACCGCGATCACCATGCCCCAGCCCGCCACGCGGATGCCGGAAGGCGCAGTCACCGGGCTGGCCATGCGCTTGAGCCCGTAGATGAACAGCAGGGTGGCGGCAAAGAAGGCCGCTGCGATCAGGAAATTCACCATGATAATGCTCCCTTACTCCTGCCGGTCACTGGACTTGAACATATCAAGCATCCTGTCGGTCACGACGTAACCGCCAGCCGCGTTACCCGCGCCAAGCACAACGCCCACAAAACCAATGATCTGCTCCAGTGGCGTAGCGGCATTGAGAAGGGCCCAGATCGCCCCTACCACCACGATCCCGTGCACGAAGTTGGAGCCGGACATCAGCGGCGTATGCAGAATGGCCGGTACCCGTCCGATGATCTCGTAGCCGGTAAAGGCCGCAAGCATAAAGATGTAGAGCGCAACAAAACCGGTAATGGCCGTGGTGGGGTCCATGGTCATTCCTCCCTGACGGCTTCAGCCGCCGCTTCGTTCCAGATTTCACCCGCGTGTGTGAGGCACGTCCGGGCAATGACCTCGTCCTCCCAGTTGAGATGGACCTGGCCGTCGGCCACGATCAGTCCCAGGAAGTTGAGCAGGTTCTTGGCGTACAGTTCGGAGGCGTGCTCGGCCAGCAGGCTGGGTACGTTCAGTGGCGCCACAATGGTCACGCCACCGTCCTCCACGGTCTCACCCGGCCGCGTCAGGGGCGTGTTACCGCCGCCATCCGCCGCAAGGTCCACGATCACGGCGCCAGGCTTCATGCCCCGGATCTGGTCCTCGCTGAGCACCTTGGGGCTTTCACGCCCGGGGATATTGGCGGTCGTGATCACCGCATCCGCGTTCTGGACATGCCGTGTGACCACCGCCTCCGCCTGGGCCTTCTCCTCATCCGTCAGCTCCCGGGCATAACCCCCCTCGCCAGTGGCGGAAATGCCCGTCTCCACGAAGGTCGCGCCCAGTGACGCCACCTGTTCCGCCGCCTCCTGGCGCACGTCATAGCCTTCCACCACGGCCCCGAGGCGACGGGCGGTGGCAATGGCCTGGAGCCCCGCCACGCCCGCGCCGATCACCAGTACCTTGGCCGGACGGATGGAACCCACCGCCGTGGTCATCATGGGCAGGATGCGGTGCAGATTGGTGGCCGCCAGCAGACCGCCGTAATAACCAGCCAGGGCCGCCTGGGTGGAGAGAGCATCCATGGCCTGGGCCCGTGTGATCCGGGGCACCCAGTCCATGGCAAAGCAGGTGATCTCCCTTTCCACCAGGGCTTCCACCACCTTGGGCTCACGATGGGCATAAACAAGGGACAACAGGATGCTGCCCTGGGGCATCTTGCGGATGTCGGTGGGACTCGGAGGCTGGACACTGAGCACAACATCGGCCTTGCCCATCTCCAGCCTGCCCACGTGAACGCCCGCATTCTCATAGGCCTCATCGGGAATCCGGGCCGCTTTGCCCGCCCCTTTCTGGACCCGGATCTCAGCCCCCAGTTTCTCCAGCTTACCGGCCACCGCGGGCACCACGGCCACCCGCTGTTCATTGGCCCGAGTCTCCCGGGGCACAGTGATGGTCACCGTCATGACGGCCACTCCCTTGTTGACAGGATGAACTGCTGAGCGTGGAACGCTCGCGCACCCTTTAACGGTACGATACCCTGAGCATAGTTGGAAATCCGGGGTTTATCATGAAATCAGCCATACGCCATCCCATTGCCCTTTGCCTCGCGCTGCTGCTGGCCGCCCCGTCCGCGTTCAGCGCCCCGGAAAGCGAGGTGTTCAAGCTCGACAACCGGAAGGCGCACACGGTGGTGCCGCAGCTTCGCAACCTGTACGGGGAGGCGATCCAGCTCTCCCCGGATGGCCAGAACCTGATGGTACGAGCCGAGGCCGAGCAGCTCGCCGAGATCGAAAGCCTGCTCAAGCGCATCGACAAGCCGGTCCGCCAGGTCCGGCTCTCCCTTCGCCACCGCACAATGGCAACAAGTGACAGCAACAAGGGCACGCAAAGCCGGTCCTACAGCACCCAGAAGGATTCAGTGCGCTCACTGGTGGTGCAGGACAGGCAACTGGCCCGCATTTCATCCGGCAGGATCGCCCGGCTGCCCGTCGCGGCCCGGGGCGGAAAGGACCCCATGGTTGTACTTGAAGAAGTGGATATGACCAGCGGTTTCCTGGTGCGCCCCACCGTTCTGAGCAAGGAACAGGTGGAACTGCACATTACCGCCCTGCGGAACGAACCGGTTCAGAGCCGGCCGGGCTACCAGACCGCGGGGGTGGTCACCATTCGCCGCGTCACGCCGGGCGAATGGGTTGAACTGGGCGAGGAACGCCGCAGCAGCCGTTCCCAGGCCAACAGCCGGGTCTATGCCACCCAGTCTGAAAACGGCCGGTACTGGGAGGTGAAAGTGGAGGTATTGCCAACCGAATGAAGGGGCCACTAGCGTTCTTTCCGGCCCCCGAGCAGTACCGTCTTGGCCTCATTCACCCGGGCCGCGAGCGCATCGCTGCCGCCCCGGTCCGGGTGTACCTTCTGGATCAGCCGCTTGTGGGCCTTCACAATCTCATCGCGGTCCGCATCCAGCGCCACATTGAGCACGGCACGGGCCTCCTCCGGATCCATGCGACCGGCGTTTCCAGCCGAACCCTGTGATTCCTGGTCCCGCTCCTGATCTGCGCCGCCCCCACCCCCGGCATTACGGATGCGGCGCCACAACCACCAGAGCTGGAGAGCGCGCCAACCGCGGTGCGCGAAGGGCACGAGCGCGGCCACAAGCCCTCCAATCACATGCACACGGCCCGTGACCACCAGCAGCGTACATAATGCCCCAACGCCCACGGCCACCCCCCAGAACAGGCCCTTGCGCTTTTCAGCCGGGTCCAGGCGGGCCCACTGGCGCAGCAGCAGGAACAGCAGGACGGTAACAGCAAGGCCAAGGATCAGGTGCATTCTGGGGTCCATTCTTTGTGGGTCTCCCGGGGCCAGCGTACACTACGCACAGCGCCAAACCGTTCCAACCCATCCTACCAGAGGGGCCGCGCCTCCATGCACAACGAGCTGACCGCCATCACGGAATTCGCTGAGGAAACCGCCCAGCAAGCGGGCGAGCTGATTATCCAGCAACGCCGCCAGGGCGGGCTGGAGCACGACTACAAGAACGCCACCGAGCTGGTGACCCAGGCGGACATTCAGGCGGACACCTTCATTACGCAGCACATCCAGGCCAGCTTCCCGGAACACCGGATCCTGTCCGAGGAGGCCATGCCGGACCTCACCCAGGCCGAGAACCTGGATACCCCGCTCTGGATTGTCGATCCCATCGACGGCACCGTGAACTACGCCTACGGCCATGACCAGGTGGCGGTCTCCATCGCCTATGCGGAACAGGGCCGGGTCCGGACCGGCGTGGTTCACTGCCCCTTCCAGCGGGAAACCTTTATGGCCACCCACGGCCAGGGGGCATGGCTCAATCGCATGCCGATCGAGGTGTCTGGCGCCACCAACCTGCGCCAGAGCCTGATTGCCACCGGCTTTCCCTATGGCAAGGAGCAGATCCCCACGCTGATCCGGCGCCTGGAGCGGGTACTGACCCAGTGCCGCGATATCCGCCGTATCGGCTCCGCCGCGGCAGACATCTGCTGGGTGGCCTGCGGGCGCCTGGACGGCTACTACGAAAGCGTCAGCCCCTGGGACTTTGCCGCCGCCCGGCTGATTGCACTGGAAGCAGGTGCCACTTGCGGCCATTTCTCACAAGTGCCGGACGGCTACCCCGAAGACCTCTGGGGCCGGGACCTGATCATCACGAGCCCGGGGATTCACGCCGCGCTCAAGGAGCTGCTTCCCGAGCCTGCTGGGAGCTGAGCTCCCAGCCGAGCGTTACCGGATCCGGTTGGCCAGGTTGGTGGCGCTGGCGGCCATCGACTCCAGCTCCGGGATCGTCTTGAGGTTGGCATCAGACGCCTCATTCATGGCCTCGGCCAGCTCCGTCACTTCCGTGATGTTGCGGTTGATCTCCTCGCTGGTGCTGGTCTGTTCTTCCGCCGCCGTGGCCACCTGGGTCGTCTCATCACGTACCTCGTTCATACGGGCATTGATGTCTGAGATAATCCGCTGAACCTCCGTGACCTGCTGCACGCACTCCTCGGTCACGGTCTCGCTGGCCTTCATGTATTCCGTGGCCTCGTCGGATCCGGAGGCAATGCTGTTGACGATCTCATCGATCTCGCCGGTCGCCTCCTGGGTCTTGCCGGCCAGGTTGCGGACCTCATCCGCTACCACGGAGAACCCGCGTCCGGCATCCCCGGCCCGGGCCGCTTCAATGGCCGCATTCAGCGCCAACAGATTGGTCTGATCCGCAATTTCGCGGATCACTTTCATCACATTGCTCACCTTCTTATTGTTCTCCGCCAGTGCCACAACCGTCTCCGAGGTTGACCGCACCTGCTCCGAGAGCCGGTTCATGCTTTCAACAGACGTCGCAATATTGCGGTTGGCATGATCCGTCTCCGAGGTGGTCTCATCCACCCGCGTGGACACGTTGGCGGCATGCTGGGCCACCTCGCTCGCGGTCGAGGCCATCTCGTTCATGGCCGTAGCCATCTGGTCAATCCGCTGCCGGGCCTGCTCGGAGCGTTCCGCCACATCCCTCGCCCCGGAGCCGATTGTCTCCTTGATCGTGGTCAGATCCGCCGCGTTTGTGCGGGTAACCTGCTGGATCTCGTTCAGGAAGTCGTGCAGTTTTCGCGCCGCCTCTGCAAGCCGGCCCAGTTCGTCCTGGCGCTCCAGCGAAGCCCTCTCCCCGAGTTCGCCCTCGCCCAGTTTCTCCAGCTGCCCGGCGATCAGGCGTGTGGGCTGAATCACCTGCCGGTTGATCATAAAGGCCGTAATAAAGGTCCCGAGCAACACGGCAATCAAGAGCCCCGAGCCAGCCCACAAGGTTGTGGAGCGGGCACTGGTCGCCAGATCGGTCGCTTCCCCGGAAGCAACCTCACGGATCCGCTCCGTGGCCTCGTTGATCAACCGGGCGGGCTCACGGTCAATGCCCTGAACGGCCGCATCGCCCTCGGTATGGTCAAACCCTGAGTCCACAAAAGACTGGTAGCCCTCACGGTAGGCGTCACCCATCCGCCGGTGCGCCTTCTGGAACCGCTGCAGCAGATCCCTGGCCTTGGCATCCGACACCAGGGGCAACAACTCATCCAGACTTTCCTGGATGCTGGCCTCCCGCTCCTTGAAGTCAGACCAGTATTTCTCACGCTGACTCTGGTCGTGTCCTCGCAGCAGTACGTTCTTCCACTCCTGAACCTGGGTCTTGAAATCAGCAAGCACACTCTGGGCTTCCGTAGCCGCCCTCATATCCTGGGAGGTAAGGCGTGAAAACGACTCGGTCACGCTGAGGGAGTAGCTGAGGTACGCACCGGCAACAACAGCAACGGCGACATTGGCCACCAAAATGGCCACCAGCACCTGGCGGGCAATACTGCTTCGGATCATAGCACTCCGGACCTTTCAGGATGATTGTTTTTGCTACTTTTAAGGGTAGCGGCTGTATCAATCAATCCTGAAATGTCCGAATATGAATTTTTTATGACAGCGGGTCTGGTCAGGGCAGCCTGGGTCCCATTCAGGCGGGCGCTGTTTCAGCGGCAAATGCGGCCAGGGGGTGTTCGGAACTGATGCGAAGGTCCACGGGAGCCCCCACGGCCAGGTCCAGCTCATGGTTGGTGCGCACTCTCAGGGGCTCGCCTTCGCACACGCGGATGGCATAAAGCCGTGACTCCCCTTCATAACGGCGCCACTCCACAACGCCGTTGCCCTCCTGGGATGGAACCACCGTAAGGTCATCCGGACGCACCAGGAGATCAACGGGCTCTCCACTTGACCCCGGCGTTCGCGCCGGCGCGTTGCCCAGAGGCGTCATCACGAGATCGCCTTCCCGGCGCCCCCGCACAAAGGCCGCCTCTCCCAGGAAACGCGCCGCGAACCGGCTGGTGGGTTGGCTAAAGCACCGTTCCGGTGTGTCCAGCTGTTCCAGTCGGCCATTGTTGAGAACGCCCAGACGATCCCCCACGGAAAGGGCTTCTTCCTGGTCATGCGTTACCCAGATCGCCGGCACCCCGGCTTCCTTGAGGGCCGTCCGGATCTCCCAGCGCAGGGTATCCTTGAGCGCGGCATCCAGATTGGACAGGGGCTCATCCAGAAGCATCAGCTGGGGCTCGTGGGCCAGTGCCCGGGCAAGGGCCACGCGCTGCTTCTGGCCACCGGACAACCGTTCCGGCATGGCATCCGCCAGCGTCGTCAGCCCCAGCCTGTCCAGCCATTCATGGGCCGCCGTGCGATCATTCAGGCGGAACGCCACGTTGTCGATGACGCTCAGATGCGGAAACAGGGCAAAATCCTGAAAGACCATGCCAACCCGGCGTTTTTCCGGGGGCAGATCCCGCTTGGGGGTGATCCGCTTATCGCCCAGGACAATCTCGCCCGCATTGGGGCGTACCAGCCCGGCCAGGGCACGCAGGACCGTCGTCTTGCCACAACCTGTGGGGCCCACGAGCATGAGGATCTCATCCGCCCCCAGCTGGAACGCCAGGTCATCCAGAACCCGGGTCTGGCCATAGGCAACACTCAGGTCGCGTACTTCAAGCATCGTTACCCCTTGTTTTCTGTCAGGCCGGTTTTCAGCCCCCGTTCCCCACTGACCATCAGAACCAGTGCTACCCCGGAAATCACCACCAGGAGCAGCCCGGGCACGCCAGCGCGCCCGAAATAGCCCGCCTCATAGACCCGCCACAGTTCCGTAGCCAGAGTGTCAAAGCCGGTGGGGCGCAGCATGAGCGTTGCCGGCAGCTCGCGCATGGCCTCGAGAAAGACCAGGGCGCCCCCGGCCACCACGCCACGCACGGTCAGCGGCAGGCTTACCCGCCGGAACGCCTCGCCACGGGAGGCCCCGAGCAGGCGCGCAGCATGGGTCAGGTTGTTGTCCAGCCGCTCCGCCGTGGAACGGACAGCCCCCACGGCCAGCGGCAGAAACCGAAGCGTATAGGCCAGAACCAGCAGAAACAATGTCTGGTAAAGAAACGTAACCCTGAGTCCGAGGTGAACCAGCGCCGTGCCCATCACGATCCCGGGCACCCCAAAACCAAGATAGGTTATCCGGTCCATGGTCCGGCCCGCCCGCCCCGCCAACGCGGCAAAGGCCACCGGCAGGGCCAGCAACACGGCGCCAAGCGCAGCAAGGGCGGCCGCCCAGGCGGAATTGACCGCCGTCATGGGGTCAAAACCGGCCAGACCATCGCGCGCGATCCAGACGCCGAAAAGCCCCAGGGGCAACCCCACGGCCAGGGCGAACACCAGCAGCGCCACTGCCATCATACCACTCCCGGCCATAGCGCCCGGTGTCAGCACCAGGGTCCGGCCCGGGCGTTCCTGCTCTGTGCCGAAGCGGCTTTCCAGGAACAGGATCAGGCCCACGATCACCAGCAGATGCAACGACAGCATGGCCGCCTGGCTGAGCCCGAACGCGTTGTATTCAACGAAGATGACGCGCGTGAACGTGTCCACGCCCATGATGGCCGGCGTTCCGAAATCCGACAGTGTATAGAGGGCCGCCAGCAGGGCGCCCGCGGCGATACCCCGCCGCACGCGCGGCAGAACGGCCCGCCACAGGGCCTCGGGCAACGAAAGCCCCAGGGTTCGGGCGGCGTCCAGAACACTGGCATCCAGCCCGCGCAGCGACGCCCTTGTGGTAAGCAGCACAAAAGGGAAGGTGTACAGCGACATGACCACGGCTGCCCCGGTCAGCCCGCGCAGTTCCGGGGTGGGGATACCGGTCAGCACCTCGATCTCACCGCCGGGGCCGAAGGCGGCATAGAAGGTGAAGGCCCCAATATAGCTCGGCATCGCCAGCGGCGCCGCCAGCAATGGCAGCCAGAGCCCTCTCGCGGGCAGCCGCACATAGGCGGTCATCACCGCCAGCGGCACCCCCAGAAGCAGTGAGCCGAGTACCGTCAGCCCGGCAAGGGCCAATGACTGCCCGAGCACACTGAACCAGTGAGGATCCCATAGGGTATCAGCGCCCGACGCCAGATCCAGCAGGACCAGCAATGGAAGCACCGCGAGCGCCGCCACGGGCGCCGCCAGCCCATAGGACACCGGCCAGCGCTTCATAGAACGCCGGTATCTCGCATCAGGTCCAGGGTCGGGCGCATATCCGCCAGACGGGTCAACTCAAGCGATGGCGGCTGGATGCGATCCTGCCCGGGCAGCCCCTGGGGCAACGTCACGCCGTCCACCATCGGGATTTCATAGGCTTCCCGGGCCAAATACTCCTGCACCTCACGCGTCAGCAAATAGCGGATGAAGTTGAGGGCGACCGGGCGCTCGGTCAGCGCCATGGCGCCGGAGGCGTTCAGCAGCGAGCCCGCGTCATCGCGCGTCATGGCAAGCGACACAGGCGCCTCCGGCTGGCCAGCCTTCAGCCTCAGGGTATAGTAGTGATTCGCCAGACCCACGTCCACTTCCCCGCGGGAAACGCCCATCACAACCCCGAATTCTCCCGCGTACTGGCGGGCCTGATCCTTCATGCTGAGCAGCCATTCCCGTGTCGCCGCCTCGCCTTCCAGCAAGCGCATGGCGGTGACAAACGACTGGAAAGAGCCATAGGCTGGCGCCCAACCAACCGTCAGCCCGGTTTCCGGCAGCTTCATGATGTCCTGGGGAATGCGGTCACTGCTTAAACGCTCGGTATTGAACGGCAGCGTGCGGATGCGCCCGGAAACCGGAACCCAGTGACTGTAATGGAACCCCTCGCGCAGACCCTCTCCCAGTGACTCGGGCAGGGCCGTGGCAAGCCCGGCGTCGTTCACCAGCCCCAGGGAGCCGGAATCCACGGCCCAGAACAGGTCCGCCTGACGGGCACCGGCCTCGGCTTCCGCCACAATGGTGTTGGCCAGCGCTACGGTGGGCCCACGACGCACCTGCAGCGACAGGCCCGGATTGCGATCACGGATGGCGTTGATCACGTCTTCATAGAGACCGCCCTCGCCACGCCCCAGATACAGGGTCAGCTCGCCTTCAAGTGGTGGCAGGGACTCAACCGAAAAAGGCGCCTGCCCCTTGCCGGCCGCGAGGCCGGGCAAGGGGAAAGCGCCCATGGCACCAAGCGCGCCCAGGGCGCGCAACAGATCACGACGGGTCACGTCAGAACACATCGCCCTGGCTCTCTTCCGCCTCTTTAAGCAGCTTCCGGGCCCGTGCCAGTTTTTCCTTCATAGCCTCAACCTGATCGGTCACCTCAGACACAGACGCGCCCTTCTCCACCAGCTGGGGGAGCGTCACATTAAAGTCCTTCTCCAGTGATTCAACAAGCTCGGCATCCTGCTCAATGAGCGCGCCCTCAATCCCCTCAAACAGTTCCATGTAGGTGTCGTGGACCAGCTCGGTGGCTTCCTTGGTCTCGCCCTCGGCATGCTCCACCGTCACTTCATCCAGGTTGGCGACGATCTGGTCCACCGTGGCGCTGGCACTTCCCTCAGACTCGCTGGACTGCTCGGAATGCCCACCTTTCGCCTGGTGCCGGGCCGCCATTTTCACGGCTCCTAGCCCCTGCCACAGCGCGGACTTCAGTGCTTTCTGCTCGGCGCGCACCGCCTCGAGGCCCTTCTCCTGATCAATCGCCTCTTTCATACCATAGATGCCCTGCCAGATCTTGGCATACACGGGAGCGTAGTTGACCTCGACAGCGGCATGAATCTTCACCTCTTCCCAGAGCTCAATCAATGCCCCGGTCTCCACAGCGTCCGCGCCCTGCTCCGAATACTGCCCCACCATTGTGTCAACACGTTCAACAAAGCGGCTCACATCGCTCTCATAGGTGTCGAGGTTCGACTTGAGATGATTCACATGATCGCCCACTTTCCCATCTGCGCTCGCGGTAAGCGGCAGTGCTACCAGCGTTGCGGCCAGAAGTGCACTCCTGAACGTTGTGACCGTGCGGTGTTTCATAAAACCATTCCTCTGTTTTCCGTCTTGGTGCGCAAACAATAACTATTCTCAAATGAACAGTAAAGACATTCCTCCCCATTAAACCGGCCTGTCAGACTCTTGTGGTAATCTGAAAACAAGGGAGCTCATCCCTATTGAACAGGTGAGCTACCCAAAAAGGGGAGAGATTTGATGCAGAAGCCAATCCGCACCATCGCGCTGGTGGCGCACGACCACCGCAAGCCCGCCCTGGCGGAATGGGTCCAGACCAATGCGGAACAATTGAGAGAGCTGACGCTGATCAGTACCGGTACCACCGGCCAGCTCATCGCGGACCAGACCGGGCTTGCCGTCACCTGCCTTGAAAGCGGCCCCCATGGCGGCGACCAACAGATCGGGGCGCGCATTGCGGAGGGCGACGTCGACATGCTCATCTTCTTCTGGGATCCACTGGAGCCGATGCCTCACGACCCTGATGTACGTGCCCTGCTGCGCCTGGCCACGCTGTGGAACATTCCCATGGCCTCCAATCAGAGCACAGCGGATTGCCTGATCTCATCGCCACGCTTTCGGGCAGGCGAATAGCCCTTGGCCGGCGGCCTGGGAACCACCCTTGAGCGGATGCCGAACGGTTAAAGACAAACGATGATCCCCGTGACATGATGGCCCGGACCGCCATCCTCCCACCCACCCGCTCAGCCACCGTGCTGCCAGCTGGTGGCATGGACACTGCCGGTGGCGAAACCATCGATCCATCCAAGTAAGGAGATTGGGCAATGGACATCAATGCCAGACCAAAGCTTATTGTTGCAGGCATCATCGCGCTGCTGCTGCTCATTGGAGCGTGGAGTCTCTTTTACACCGTTCAGCCCGAAGAGCGGGCCGTTGTGAAACGCTTCGGCGAAGTGAAGTACCAGGTCGGGCCGGGCCTGCACTGGAAGCTTCCCTTCGGCATCGACACGGTTCAGAAAGTCGCCACCGAGCGTGTGCTCAAGCAGGAATTCGGCTTCCGAACGACGGGGCGCCAGGGCTCACGCAGCCGGTATTCGAACGCGGATTTCCAGGCCGAGAGCCAGATGCTGGCCGGTGACCTGAGCATCGTGGATGTTTCCTGGGTCGTGCAGTACCGCATTCAGGACCCCATCAAGTACCTCTACCAGCTGCGTCAGCCCGAGCGCACACTGCGCGATATCTCGGAATCGGTGATGCGCCGGCTGGTGGGTAACCGCCTCGGCAGCAAGGTCCTCACAACCGGGCGCGTGGACATCGCAAGCCAGGCCACTGAAGAAATCGGCAAGATCATGAAGCGCTACGACTCGGGCCTGACCATCAAGACGGTGGAGCTCCAGGACGTGGTCCCGCCCAAGCGCGTGCGCCCGGCCTTCAATGCCGTCAACGAGGCCCGCCAGGAGCGCGAGCGGATGATCAACGAGGCCAAGAAAAAGCGCAACAAGCGTATCCCGAGGGCCAAGGGCGCCGCCAAGCGCACCATCTCCGAGGCCGAGGGCTACGCCGTGGAGCGCGTGAACCGTGCCAAAGGCGAGGTCGCGCGCTTCAACGCTATTCTGGATGAGTACCGCAGCGCCCCCGAGGTAACCCGCAGGCGGCTCTTCCTTGAAACCATCAACGAAGTCGCGCCCAAGGCAGACAGGATCTTCGTTGTTCAGAAAAACGGGCAAGGCAGCCCTCTGCCGCTGTATCACCTGCGCGAGTCAGCCAAGCAAGGGAGTAACGCACAATGAAGACAACCAACACCAGTATTGCAGGGATTGTTCTCACCGCTGCGGTTCTCGTGGTCGTTTTGGTCAGCTCGTCGGCGGTATTTGTGGTAGACCAGGCCAAACAGGCCTTTATCGTGCGCTTTGGTGAAATACAGGGCGAAGCCATCACCGAGCCCGGGCTGAAATGGAAGGTCCCGCTGATCGACGAGGTCCGCCGTTTCGATAAACGCCTTCTGGCCTGGGACGGCGATGTTGAGGAAATCCCGACCCGTGGCCGGGAATTCATCATCGTGGATACCACCGCGCGCTGGCGCATCGAAGACCCACGGCGATTCATGGAAAGCGTTCGGGATGAAGCCGGCGCCCAGACGCGCATCGATGACATTCTCGACTCCGTAGTGCGGGACAAAATCTCCGGTGCCCAGCTGGAAGAGATCGTACGCTCATCAGACTGGGACGTGGACACCGAAGAGCTTGAGGATGAAGTCGCCCAGCGCGAGGACGTGGACCTGGAGCTCAGCCCCGACCGGGGCCGGCAGGAGCTGGAGCGCGAAATCCTGGACGTGGCCGAGGAACAGATGCCCAGCTACGGCATCAAGCTTGAAGACGTCCGCATCAAGCGGGTCAACTACATTGACTCCGTGCGCAAACAGGTGGAAGACCGCATGATTTCCGAGCGCCAGTCCATCGCGGAGAAGTTCCGTTCGGAAGGGCGTGGTCGCAGCGAGGAAATTCTGGGTGAAATGCAGAAGGAACTCCAGACCATCCAGTCCGAGGCAGAGATGGAAGCCAAGAAGCTCCGCGGCAATGCGGATGCGCAGGTCACCCAGATCTATGGCGATGCGTTCGGCCAGGACTCGGAATTCTACGCCTTCCTGCAAACCCTGGAGACTTACAAAGACACCATCGGCGACAACACGACCCTGATGCTCGGCGCCGACTCGGACTTCTATCAGTACCTGGAAAACGCTGACAAGGAATAAAGCGCCAGCACGACCAGCGAGGGCAGCCAGAGCTGCCCTCGCTGGTCACTCCAAACTGTTGATGTTCGTCCTTCCTCGCCCGCTGGAAAACGACTCCACCATTATCAGGATCAAGCTGCCCCTTTCGTCTTTGCCTTTTTGAACCTCTCCCGTCTCCTATCGTTCACGTCTTTGAAACCAAACACATTTTTGGTAGTATCCACTCTAGCCGTGCCAAAGGTACACGCTGTGAAAGGATAACCTAAGTTCAAGGAGGAATGACCGATGGGCACTGCACTCCAGCCTTCTAACCCTATCTTTGAAAAACGGCTTCGACAGAAGCTTGACCAAACGCTTGATAAAAAGAAACTGTTTTCTGCTATTGATAAAGATCCAGCTTTGGTAGGTGCTGGGATCGTATATTTCGATGCCGATGGAAACCGGGTCAAGCTGAGACCATTTAAGCCCCTCTGTTTCACCAAACCAATCATCGTGGTCCTTAAAGAACCACGATCTGACATAGCCTCTCCCGCCTTGGAACATGCTGCGGAGATTCGCAGTAACCCCCGAGAATCACGCACTATCATGGAGGCATTAAATACAGGGCTTTCCTGTAGTGCTGCAGTTCTAGGCTGGGTCGTTGTATTTGGCAGCGCTACTGCTGTCCCTTTTTCAGCAGGAACAAGCTCCGCCTTAACCTTCCTTAGCTATTCAGCCGCAATCGCAAGCTCTGCTCAATGCTGGAATGGCGCAATTCGAACGGTGAATGAAGTCTATTCTCCGGCCACTAATGACTGGCTTGATAGTCAGGAATGGTATCGTACAACAGTATTTGCGCTAGATATCATATCGCTAGGAGGGGCGGCTGGCTCCGGACTGACAACTGTGCGTTCCGTCAAATCACTTCAACGGCAAGGGTTGTCTGTAAAACAGGCACTTGAAGGATTAACCAGAGCTCAGCGAAAAAGGCTTACAACCGAAATCATCAGATCCAATCACCCAACAGCTTCCAATGCAATGATAAAAGCAATGCGGCGCGCCGGAAAATACCCAAAGCGGTTGACATCCGAGCAAGTCCAACAAAAAACGATCGCTCAAATTAAGGAGTCAATCGGTGCAACTCTATCTTTTACTGGCAGCGCAACAAGCGGGAGCGTTCGAAATTTGGCGATTGGCATTTATGAGGTTACTGAAAAATGACTAACAATAATGATCGCCGGCCAACACTTAAAAGTCTGGCGGAACTATTGCCGTCAGGCATTACAAATTCGATTGCCGCCGTGATGAGCATGATACTAAGCTCAGCAATATTTACCGGAAGCGCCCTTGGTGTCTTTTTCAACCATGTAACCCCTGAGGTTCAGGCTCTATCACAAATGGTATTTCTAGCTTTATTTATATTCCTTATAGTTCACCCCACGTTCATGATTACGCGAGGGAAAAAATGGCCAAAATTATTTCTAAGACATTTTAACCATATTATTATTATAGGTCTAATAATAATTTCTACGTGGGATTTGATATCAGATCAAAAGTCTCATACAGCAGTTACTTTACTTGGCCTTCTCTTTTCCTTTATAGCGTACCTTCTGTACCGGTCTCCTGGCTTTGAAAGTACATGCCAGCACTACCAAAGACTATGGAATGATCCAATGTAAGGCATAAGCTCACCCACCGCTCTTCCTCAAGCATCATTCCAAGCCACCTGACGACCCTCATCGCTCCCTCTCTCCCGTAACTGTCGTCCGCTGCCACCCACCATCGCCCCTACAGACCTGTTGACCTCTTGATTAATGTTAATGATAATTCGTCTCATTCGATTTCATGTCAGCGGAGGGCGCAATGCCGAACCGGCCCCCAAGAGGCTTTCTCCACGCCCGTGCTGTTCCAGGAGTGATGGTCGCTGCCGCCCTCGCTCCCGCAATAGCGGCCGCTAATTCCCCCTCACCGGAACCGGACAATCCGGCGCTCTATCTCGATGAACTGGTGATAACGGGCACGCGCACGCCCCGGCAGATCAGTGAGACGCCCGTACGGACCCAGGTGGTCCCGGATGAAACACTGCGCCAGACCCATGCCCGAACGGTGACCGACGCGCTGGAGAACGTGCCTGGCCTCATGCTGCGCAATATCCATGGCAAATCCGGCAAGGAAGTCTGGCTGCAGGGGCTCAACGCCAACCGGGTACGGGTGCTCATCGACGGCCTGCCCATGACCGCCACGACCGGGTCCTCAATGGACGTGAGCCAGCTCAGCACCCTCAACATTGAGCGCATCGAGATCGTGAAGGGCGCCGTATCCGCGCAGTACGGCAGCGCCGCCATGGGCGGGGTGGTCAACATCATCACCCGCCCCATCCCGGAAGGCGTGGGGGGATCCCTGACGGTGGACGGGGGCACCTATGGGGACCAGAACCCAAGCGGCTCGGCGAGCGAGTTGGCCAGGAACAGCGCCGAGGCGTCGCTGTCGCTGGGCGGGCCCAATTGGCGCGGGCGTCTATCCGCATCCCGGCAGGATACCGCTGGCGTCGACCCCGAGCCCGACACCTGGGCACGTCCGGGCGATGACGTCCAGCGCTCCCACATTAACCAACGGCTGGAATGGCATCCGGGCGACGGCCACCGGATCACCGCCCGGCTGCGCTATTTCCAGGAAGAAGCCGGCTCGCGCTATGTGCTTGACCGCCCGGGTAATCCCGTCGATGCCGGCAAGGACGAAGAGGCTGAGCGTTGGCGGGGAGCACTGACCGGCCAGCACCAGCCCGAGCAGGGCCCGGAATGGCACTGGAGCCTGCTGCACGAAACCCTGGACGACACAACCAGCAAGCATACCCCGGCCGGGCGCTTCGATCACCGCGAATCCACCCACAAACGCTCCAAGGGCTCAGCCTGGACCCAGTTCGAACCCACACCGCGCCACCAGTTTCAGGTGGGCGTGGATGCCTCCCGCGCCAGCCTCAAGCAATACAAGGATGGCGTTAGCGAACTGGCATCCGATGGCACGGTAACGCGGAACAACGCGGAGGGGTGGCTTCAGGCCACCTGGTTCGCGACCGAAAGGAGCGAATGGGGCGTGGGCGTGCGCAGCCAGCATGACTCGGACTTCGGCGCCCACACCACGCCCAAGCTCAATGCCCGCTATGACCTGCTGGAGCGCCAGGGCCTGAACGTATTCCTGCGCGGAGGCTGGGGCACCGGCTATCGCGTTCCCAACCTCAAGGAACGCCACTACCGCTTCGATCACAGCGAACTGGGGTATGTGGTGCTCGGAAGCCCCGACCTGGAGCCGGAGGAATCCAACAGCTACCAGCTGGGCTGGGGACTGAATTACCGCGACAAAGCCTGGTTCGAGATGAACGGCTTCCGCAATGACATTGAGGCGCTCATCCAGACCGAAACCAACCCGGAAGCGACCCGGCAGCGCGACGACGGGGTACAGGTCTTCCAGTACGCCAACGTTGACCGGGCACGCACCAGCGGGGTTGAGACCACCCTGGGCTGGCGCTTCAGTCCTGGCTGGAAACTATCGGCCGGTTACACCTACCTGGAGGCGGAAGACCGCGATACCGGGCAGCGGCTGACCCGCCGCCCCCGCCATCAGGGCAGACTCACGCTCAATGGCGCCACCCCCGTCCAGGGGCTGTCATGGCGGGTCCAGGTGCGGTCCCAGAGCTCCGAACTGGTGGACCAGGAAACCGGCGCGGAATCCCCCGGCTTTACCACGGCGGACCTCAAGATCAACCAGTCCGTGGGCGATCACCTGACGCTGTTCACGGGCATCGACAACATCACCGACGAACAACGGGATTTCAACGACAGCAACGACTTCGGCCTTGTAAAAGGCCGCTACATCTACGCGGGTCTGAGCCTGAACTTTGGGCCCTCGTCCTAACCCCCATTCGCAACAGGAAGGAAGTAGCATGACACGGCGAAGCACCCTCTCCCTCGCAATCACCACCATCCTGCTGGCCGCCTGCAACGGCGACAGCAACAACGCACCCTCCGACAACGAGGGCAATAACGGCGACAACCCGCAAGACGCGATTACCAGCCAGCGCCTGGACGCCAGCAGCCACGACAGCGCCACCTACCTCAACCTGGAAACCGGCGATACGCTGGCACTGACGGCCGAGGAAGCAGCGGCCTCAACCGACTGGCACCTGGCTTTCCGGCGCAACGACATCAAACTCAACTGCGGCAACTCCGGCCCCGGTGATGTGGCCGGCGCGGTCGGTGTGGCCCAGTCGGACTTCTACACCGAGGACGGCTCCCCCAACGCCAGCGTCTTCCTGAACGCTACGGCGGACAGCGAAAAGGAACACCTGCTGGCCACCCTGAGCGCCCCCGAATCCTGGACCAGCGACGCCGTCGTCACGGAATTCGGGGACGCCTGGTACACCTACAACCGGGAGACCCACACCGTGTCCGCCAACCCGGACAATGGCTGGCTGCTTCGCTCGGCCGAGGGCGACAGCTACGCCCGGCTCCGGGTGAACCAGTTCGATTACCCGGCCGCCAATGGCGGCGCCGAATTCCAGTTCGATTTCGACGTCCAGCCCGCAGGCAACAGCGTCTTCGCCACCAGCGCGTCATTCTCGGGCACGCTGCCAAGCAGCGGCGGCGAAGCCTGCTTCGACTTTGACAGCAACGCCAGTGTTGACTGCGACACCGCCAGCAGCTGGGACATCAAGGTGGGCGTGCAGGAACGGAACCTGTACCTGCGCAGCAACAGCGGCGTCTCCGGCAACGGCGACGCGGGCGTTTTCGGCCCCATGGCCTGGAGCGAGGCCAAGAACTACACCAGCGCCACCACAACCCCCGAAGGGGGTGACATCACCGGCCATTACCGCGCCGACACCACCGGCGGCATCTTCTCCGACCAATCCTGGTACGCCTACAACCTTGAGGGCCAGCACCAACTGTGGCCGAACTACCGGGTCTACCTGATCGATACCGACAGGACCGACGAACAGGCCCCAGTCTACGCGCTCCAGGTGGTCAGCTATTACAACGACGCCGGCACCAGCGGCCACCCCAAGGTGCGCTGGGTGGAAGTTGACTTCCAGGACGAGACTGAATCATGACACGCACCGCCCCAAGGCTCGCCCTCTTGTGGTCGTTGGTGTTCATCACGTTCGCATCAACGGCTCACGCTGAACCCAGAACCATCAGCGCCGACGGCGCCATCACCGAAACCATCGCCGCGCTAGGCGCGGCGGACCAGCTCGTGGCGGTTGATACCACCAGTCACTACCCACCCAGGGTCGTGGACAAGCTCCCCAAGGTCGGCTATCTGCGCACACTCCCTCTGGAAGGCATCCTGTCATTGAAGCCCACGCGGCTGATCACCACGGAGGAGGCCGGGCCGGACAAGACGCTGCGGCGGATTGAAAACGCCGGCGTCCGCGTCTTCCAGCTGCCAGTGGCGCGCACCCCCGAGGCCGCCATGGAACGCATCCGCCGGGTTGGCGATCTCGTCAATCGCGAACGCCAAGCCCAGGAGCTGACCCAGACCATGGCCAAGCGAATCAAGGCGATCCGCCAGACGATGAAAGGCAAGGCCCAAGCCCGGGTCCTGGTCCTGTTGGCCGCCGGCAACCGTGGGCTGATGCTCGCAGGCCAGGACACCTCGGCGGATGCCCTGCTGGCCTCGCTGGGTCTTGAAAACGCCCTGCAGGACGTCTCCGGGTATAAGCCGGCCAGCCGGGAATCCTTTCTCGCCGCTGCGCCGGATGCCATCGTCATCGCCGAAGCCAGCCCCGGACAGTTCGCGGCGGACGACTGGCCAGCGCTCAGGAAGCTCGACGCCTGGAACCAGGGGTACCACCTGAGCGCCAACGCCATGCTCCTTCTGGGCTTCGGGCCCCGGCTGCCCAAGGCAATGGCCGAGGTCGCCTCCGTGGTACCGCAAGCCAAGGCAACCGCCGATGCACGCTGATACCGCCCAACGCCTGCCGCCGGCCATCGGCTATGGCGGTCTTGCCATCGCCCTGGCCATGGCCTCGGTATTGTCGCTCTCCAGCGGTGCCTACCCGGTGGCCACCCATGAGCTGTTCCACATGATGGTTGGCGGGTTACCCCAGGACAGCAATGCGCAGTTCGTGGTCTGGGACGTGCGCTTGCCTCGGCTGCTTCTCGGCGCCCTGACCGGCGCCGTACTGGCGGTTTCCGGCGCCCTGCTCCAGGGCCTGTTCCGCAACCCGCTGGCCGACCCGGGCCTGATCGGGGTCTCCAGCGGCGCCGCCCTGGCCGCCGTGGCCGTGATCGTGCTTGGCGGCTCCTCGCTGTCGGGCTGGACCCAGCTCGCCGGAGAATGGGCGCTGCCGCTGGCCGCCTTCGCCGGTGGCGCCATCACCACCCTCAGTGCCTGGAAGATCGCCCAGCGCCAGGGCCAGACCAGTGTCGCCATGCTGCTGCTCGCGGGCATCGCCATCAATGCCATTGCTGGCGCCGGAACCGGCATCCTGACCTATTTCGCGGACGACAACGCGCTGCGCTCGCTCACCTTCTGGAGCATGGGCAGCCTGGCCCACGCCCGGTGGGCGGACCTTTGGGTTGCGGGGCCCTGGATGCTGGCCACCCTGGTGCTGGCACCTGCGCTGGCTCGGCCGCTGGATGCGTTCCTGCTGGGGGAGCCCGTCGCCGGCCACCTTGGTTACTCCACAAACTGGGTCAAACGCGGCGCCATCGTACTGGCCACCCTGGGCGTGGGCGCGGCCGTTGCGGTGACCGGGCTGATCGGGTTCGTAGGGCTCGTCATCCCCCACCTGTTGCGCCAGCTCTTCGGGGCCGGCCACCGGCTCCTGTTACCCGCGTGCGCCCTGGGCGGCAGTGCCCTGCTCGTTCTGGCCGACTGCCTGGCCCGGATGGTCGTGGCCCCGGCGGAACTGCCCATTGGGCTGGTCATGTCACTGCTGGGCGGGCCGTTTTTCCTGTTTCTACTGATGCGTAACCGGTTTGCCTGATGATGCCGAACGAACCAACGCCCCTGTTCCAAAACACCCCGGTACTGGAAGCCAACGCCATCTCCGTCCACCTTGGCGGCCAACCCATCATCCAGGACCTCTCGCTGACATTGAAGCCGAGCGAGGTGGTGACGCTTCTCGGACCCAATGGCGCCGGTAAATCCACCCTGATCCGGGCACTGGCCGGCGAGATTGAACTGGATGCCGACCGGGTTCGGTTTGGCGAACACGCCCTGTCGGAATGGCGCCAGTCGGACCTCGCGCGCCACCGCGCCGTCATGCCCCAGAGCGTTGAGCTGCAGTTCCCCATGACGGCGCGGGAAGTCATCGCCCTCGGCCGCCCGCGCGAAAGTACTGCCCAGCGGCGCCGGGTGATCGACGAACTCCTGAACCGCCTGGACATTGCCCAGCTCGGCGAACGCCTCGTGCCCACCCTTTCAGGCGGCGAGCAGCAACGCGTCCAGCTCGCCCGCGTGCTGGCGCAGATCTGGGAGCAACCCGGACCACTACTGCTGTTGCTGGATGAATGCTCCTCGGCGCTGGACCCAGCCCACCAGCAACTGATCTTCCGCGAGCTGCGACGCCTCGCGGACCAGGGCGTTGCCCTGCTGGTGGCGGTGCACGACCTCAACCTGGCCGCCCAGTATGCCGACCGCATGATGCTGCTCCACAACGGCGTGGTCTTTGCCGAAGGCGCACCGGAGGAGGTGCTGAGACCCCCAACCCTGGAAGCGGTCTACGGCCTCCAATGCCGGGTTACGCAACTTCCAGAGGGCTACCCTATGGTCATTCCCGCGCCCACCGCGCTGGGTGAAGACGCAACGCCCGAGCAAGGGCTCACTCAGCATCAAGATCGAGTTGCTTCCTCGGACCGCATTTGACCTCGCCCAGCGCACCCGTCGTTTCAACCTTCACGTTGCAGTCGGTATAGAAGATCGGCGCACTCACCTCAGCAGGGAAATATTCCACTCGAAAATAAAAGGTCGTATCATCTGCCCTGATATCACGGAAGTCAACAAACTGCATATTGTTATTAAGAGAAACCTTGCTTTCGCCCTCTGGAGTCACACTGCAAATTCGCTTCTTGGACAAGAGTTCTGTGGGAGACTGGGTGTAGTCAAATGTTTGAACCCCCAAACAAGGGCCGCCCCCTTCGGCATCATAAACAACATATCTAAAAAAAGATTCACTTATCCGAAACGTACCAACCTCATTAACATCTATCGGAACTAAAAGATCACGGCCTGAGCCAGCAGCAGAAACGGTAGGCACAACAACCACCAAAAAAACAGAACTCCACCTGGCCACCCAGTACGCCGACCGCATAATCCTGCTCCACAACGGCGAGGTCTTTGCCGAAGGCGCACCAGCGGAAGTGCTCACACCCCGACCCTGGAAGCGGTCGGCGGCCTCCAATGCTGCGTTACGCAACTGCCGGGGGGCTACCCTATGTTCATTCCCGCGCCCACCGCGCTTAGTGAAAGTGAAACGCCCGAGCAAGGACTCACTCAGCATCAAGATCGAGTTGCTTCCTCGGACCGCATTTGACCTCGCCCAGTGCCCCGGTCGTTTCAACTTCCACCTCACAGTCGGCATAAAAGACAGGCGCACTGACCTCCGCAGGCGCATACACCACTCTAAACGCAAACCGGCCTTGCTCCACTTTCATATGACGAAACCCCACAGAGGCCATATTCTTCTTTAAGGAAACCGGCCCCCCGCCTTGAGGGGTAATACGGCAAACGTTTGTCTGAGATATAATATTTGCCGACTGCCCACTCCAGCTCAGCGTTTGAAGCCGCAAACAAGGATATTTCCCTTCTGTATTAAACTGGACGTAACGAAGTAGACTCCCACTTACCCGAAAACTCTTTACCTCTGAAACATTAGGGTCTACAGAAAACGAGTCTCCGCCATATGCCGACGCCATGGTGAGAACGGCAACCCCCAAAACGCTCAGCTTTTGCCCGACCACTCTTAACATTTACGTTTCCTTGAGATACTTTAAACGACTTCTAAACCGATTCTCAGGAACGTCAGACCACCTTTTCCTTTTCGCCATTTCTTTGGCAAAACCTTTCACGTCGTTTTTCGCAACAAAACCTTGAATATGAGCTCTTGTTTCCGGAGCATAATCACCTCGATACCTCAAATCCACCAAAATCGTTTTTATTTTAGAATCAAGTTTACCCCAATTTGTTTTTCCGTGTACTTCAACAACATCAGGCTTTTCACATATATTCTTTACTATGGTCACGTATTCACGGTAAACCTGCTCAAACAACTGAAGATTCCCCTTCGGGATTATTTCAAAATCCAACAAATCTTGGTCAATCCCGCGCCCACCGCTCAGGGTGAAGACGCAACGCCCGAGCAAGGGCTCACTCAGCGTCAAGATCGAGTTGCTTCCTCGGACCGCATTTGACCTCGCCCAGTGCCCCGGTCTTTTCAACCTTCACGCTGCAGTCGGTATAGCAGATTGGCGCACTTACTTCGGCCAGAACGTACTCTGCACGAAATGAAAAACTCACATCTTGCACCTTAATATCATCAGAAACGACAGAGGTCACATTCTTCTTAAAGGTTATCGGATCTTCTCCTTTGGGAGTAAGGCTGCAGATGTCTTTTTGCGCATCAACCGATAGATTCCCCTCGCTCAGGGCCAGCGTTTCAAGGCGCAAACAAGGGTAGTCAAAAAATTCGATATAGCGAAATATAACGCCGTTAAGACGTTCAGCTTTCAGCTCAGAGACATCAGCTGGCACCTGGAAATAGGGTTGCGCATAAGTAAGTGAGGCCGCCCCCCCTATAACCAACATCATCCCAGCCCTCTTTAACAATGAAAACATTGTCATACACCTCTACCCTGAACCTTCATTTAAATAGGAGACCCGTGCCTGAAAACGATTTTCTGGCACGTTTGACCAATTACCCCTTTTCTCCAATTCTGTTTTAAATTTACTAAAATCATTATTTGAAACGTGCTTCTGGAGAAATTTCATGGTATCCGGCCTATAATCGCCACGATACGTCAAATCCACAAGAACATTCTTTATTTTTGAGTTGAGACTCCCCCACTCAGTTTTCTTATATTTTTTTGCATACCTGTTCGTCAAAGAAAGTCGCTTGGCCCTTTCAACATACTCACTGTAAACCTGCTCAAACAACTGAAGCTGCCCCTTCGGGCTTATTTCAAAATCCAACAAATCTTGGTCAATAATCACCTGTCTCGCCTGGCTTCCGCTTTTACCCGCGCCATGACTGATCCGCTTGGCTTTATCTCCATTGACACCAACTTTCGTCAAAGCCGAGACAATAGCCGCTTTCTCCCGGTATTTCATATCGTAACCGCGCCCCAATGTCGAGTTATGGTGATTTCTGGTGTATGGAAGCAGGCTGAAGAGGTGGCGTATCCTGTTGGTTGATCTCCGCCAAGATCACAACCAACAGAGGAATGATACGCCATGTCCAAGTCTAACCTGCATGCTCTTTCACAACCAGAACAGACTCAAAACGACCCGCTGCACGAGCTGATTCGCCAGGGTGCCCGCGATCTGATCGCACGGGCCGTTGAAACGGAGCTGGAGAGCATGCTGAGTCAGTATGCGGATGTCACCACACCTGATGGTCGTCAAGCTGTAGTGCGCAACGGCCATCTGCCCAAGCGAACCGTTCAGACCGGCGTCGGCGACGTTGAGGTTCAGGTGCCCAAGGTCAGAGACCGCAGCGGCTCGGGGATCCGGTTCAACAGCCAACTGCTACCGCCGTATCTCAAGCGCGCTCAGAGCCTGGAGGAGCTTATTCCCTGGCTCTACCTGCGAGGAGTCTCCTCCGGCGACTTTCAGGAGGCATTGAGTGCGCTGGT